>JASHQZ010000300.1 GCA_030038835.1 candidate division FCPU426 bacterium | reverse complement strand
GCTTGTTGCGCTCCGCCGGGGCGTAGCCGCGGCCTTCACCCACCTCAATTTCCAAGTCCAGGGAAGCGTCGTCTTCCGTTAATGAAGCCAAATGAAGTTGGGGATTCAGGATTTCCACGTCCGCGTCGGTCTGGATATCCGCTGCCACGACGTTTCGCTCGCCTTTGACGGACAGCCGCAAGACTTTGGGGCTGGATCCGAAAAGCTTGATCTTGAGTTCCTTCAAGTTCAGGATGATCTCCGTCGTATCCTCGACCACTCCGGGAATGGAGGAAAACTCGTGGGAAACCCCTTCGAACTTGACGGAGGTCACTGCCGCGCCCGTGATGGATGAAAGAAGGATACGCCTCAGGGAATTCCCCACCGATTGGCCGTAGCCTCGCTCAAAGGGTTCGGCAATGAATTTGCCGTAAGTGGGAGCGAGGCTTTCCTTATCGTAATCCAGAAATTTTGGGATCTGCACGTTTCCAATTTGCATACTGGCCTCCTGCCTGAAGTGTCCCCGAGGGACCCGAACTACCTGCTTTCGACGAGTGTTATTTCGAATACAATTCCACGATGAGCTGTTCCTGTACCGGAAGAGCGATTTCATCCTTCGTCGGCACTTTTTTAAAGGTGCCGGCAAGGGCGGTTGTATCTACTTCCAACCAGTCCGGAACGCCCCTTTTTTGGAGGGTTTCCAAAGAACGTTTCAGCCCGGTGTTTTCCTTGAATTTTTCTAAAATGGAAATCTTGTCGCCCTCCTTCAAGGTATAGGAAGGAATGTCCACTTTCTTGCCATTGACCAGGATCATGCCGTGTCGGACCACCTGCCGGGCCTGGCGGCGGGATTCGGCGAAGCCCATCCTAAAAATGGTATTGTCCAACCGTTGTTCCAAAAGCTGGAGCAGGGTTTCGCCCGTGACGCCCTTTTTGCGGGCGGCGATGGAAAAATAACGGCGGAACTGCCGTTCCAAAAGCCCATAAATGCGCTTTACCTTTTGCTTCTCACGCAGCTGAAGCCCATATTCCGTGTCCTTGCGCCGTTTTTGGCCATGTTGTCCCGGAGCGTAGCCCCGGCGCTCAAAGGCACATTTTTCCGTTTCGCAGCGCGTGCCCTTCAGATAAAGCTTCATGCCTTCCCGGCGGCAGATACGGCAAACCGACTGGATGCTCATACTCGAACTCCTTTAAACACGCCGGCGCTTAGGCGGCCGGCAACCATTGTGGGGGATAGGGGTGACATCCTTTATCATGGAAATCTGCAATCCGCTGGTTTGGATGGCCCGGATGGCCGCTTCGCGGCCCGAGCCAGGGCCTTTCACGTAAACCTCTACGGACTTCATACCCGCGTCCACCGCCTTTTTGCCGGCGGCCTCAGCGGCCACCTGAGCGGCGAAGGGCGTGGATTTACGACTTCCCTTAAAACTCATGGAACCCGCAGAAGACCAGGCCACTACGTTACCCTTGGGGTCTGTGACCGTCACCAGAGTGTTATTAAAAGTACACTGGATATGGACCACTCCGTTGCGCGGAGCCTTCTTACCCTTTTTGGCGCCAGCGCCGGCAACTGCGGCGGGAACCGGTTTTTCGTCTTTGGACTCGGGCTTCGATTCGGCTTTATCAACCACTCTGCTCTCCTTAATTAAATTAACAAATCCTAGGTTTCGAGTTTCAAACTCAAAACTTTTTTATTCTTCCTTCTTGCGGCCGCTTCCAACCGTCTTGCGTGGCCCCTTGCGGGTACGCGCGTTGGTTTTCGTCCTCTGGCCCCTCACGGGCAGTCCCTTGCGGTGGCGGCTTCCACGGTAGGTACCGATGTCGATCAGGCGTTTGATATTCATGGAGACTTCTCTCCGCAAGTCGCCTTCCACCTTCAGGTTTTCGCTGTTGATGGTGTTTTGGATTCGAGCGATTTCATCGTCCTTTAAGTTCTTCACGCGCACGTCGGGATTGACCCCAGCCTTGGTGAGAACTTTTTTGGATAATGCCAATCCGATCCCATAAAGGTAAGTCAGAGCGATCTCCACGCGTTTTTCTTTTGGTAAGTCGATGCCTGAAATTCGAGCCATCTTTTCTCCTTAGTGATCTATCCCTGGCGTTGCTTGTGCTTCGGGTTGGTGCAAATCACCCGTACTACTCCGCGACGGCGGATCACCTTACATTTGTCACAAATCAATTTCACCGATGACCGCACCTTCATGTTTTCTTCCTTCCTAAAACAAATAAATCCTTAACAAACTTGAAGCCCTTGGACCTCTATTTGAACCGGTAGGTGATGCGCCCCCGGTTCAAATCATAGGGCGAAAGCTCCACCGTCACCCGATCCCCCGGAAGAATCCGGATGAAATTCATCCTCATTTTCCCGGATACGTGGGCTAAAACCACGTGTTTATTTTCCAATTCCACCCTAAAACTGGCGTTGGGGAGGGCTTCAATGACCGTTCCCTCCACCGAGATCGCTTCTTCCTTTGCCATAAACCTCTCTTAATGAAGCGTTTTTGTTTGGCAAGCCAACCAAAAACGTACAAAAACTTCGGGCTACAACCATTGCGCTTCGAATTGCCTTTAATTGATCCTCGTCAAGTTCTCAGGGCCATCCGCCAAAATGGCGATAGTGTCCTCAAAATGGGCAGAGAATTTACCATCTTTCGTCACGACTGTCCAGCCATCCTCCAAAACCGTGACCTCTTCGCCCCCCATGTTCACCATGGGCTCCAAAGCCAGGCACATCCCTTCCACCAACCGCGGCCCTTGGTGGGGTTTGCCATAATTGGGCACCTGGGGCTCCTCGTGCATGGCCTGGCCGATCCCGTGCCCAACGTAATCCTTGACCACGGAAAAACCCTGGTCTTCCACATATTCCTGTACGGCGTGACCGATATCGGAAATCCGGTTCCCCATCCGGCATTGCTCGATGCCCTTGTCCAGACTCTCAAAGGTAACCCGGATCAGCTTCTGGATTTCCGGAGTGACCCGGCCCACCACAAAGGTCCGCGCCGAATCCCCGCAATAGCCCTTATAAAAGGCGCCGATGTCGATCCCTACAATGTCGCCTTCCTTAAGAACCCGTTTGCCTGGGATTCCATGGACGACTTGGTCGTTCACCGAGGTGCAGATGGTCGCCGGATACCCGTGATACCCCAAAAAGGCGGGCACACAATCGTTCTTCTTGAAGAACTCGTAAGCGAACTTGTCCAGGTCTAGCGTCGTCACTCCCGGCTTAACCCGCTTTTCCAGTTCCAACAGCGCCTGCCCGACGATCTGGCCGCTGGTCCGCATCAACTTCAACTCGGATTCGGACTTGATCGTGATCACTAAACTTTTGCCACTTTTTCCAGTGAATCAAAAATGCGGGCCATAACTTCGTTGTACTCACCCTCGCACTGAACCCTTCTAAGCAAACCTTTCTTTTCGTAAAATTCAATGAGGGGCGCTGTGTCCTTTTGATAGACGGCCAAGCGGTTCTCGATAGTCTCAGGACGGTCATCCGGCCGCTGGATCAGTTCCTTTCCGCACTTGTCGCAAATTCCATCTTTCTTGGGCTTCATGGTGTCAATGTTGTAAGTGGCCCCACAATTGGGACAAACCCGACGGCCCGTCAGGCGTCGCAGCAAGGTGGCCTTGTTCACTTCAATTTTCAAAACCGTCGAAAGCCCAATACTCATGCTCTCCAACATTTTTTCGAGGCTTTGGGCCTGGGGCACGGTTCGGGGAAATCCATCCAAGATGAAACCTTTGGCAGCATCTCTTTCCTGGATGCGCTCTCGGATCAACTCAATCACTACCGAATCGGGTACCAGTTCGCCTTTCTTCATGTACTCCTGGGCTTGGCGACCCAAAGCCGTGCCCGCCTTGACCGCCGCACGGAGCATGTCCCCTGTGGAAATTTGAGGAATGCCGTACCGTTTGACCAACTCGGCCGAGTAAGTTCCCTTGCCGGCCCCAGGCTCGCCTAAAAGAATAATTCTCATCAAAACGCACTCCGTCCCTTCAAGCGTCCTTTTTTCATGAAGCCGTCGTAATGCCGCATCAACAAGTGGGATTCGATTTGTTTCATGGTATCCAACGCAACACCCACGATAATCAAGAGGGAAGTACCTCCGAAATAAACCGGGATGTGAAGCTGTCGGGTTAAGATATCAGGGAAGACGGCGATAGCGCAAACCGCCAAAGCCCCCCAAATGGTAATTCGGGTCAAGGTGCGGTCGATGAACTCGGCCGTGGGCTGGCCTGGGCGAATGCCGGGGATGAATCCGCCATATTTTTTCATGTTTTCCGACAGGTCCACGGGGTTGAAGGCGATAGCCGTGTAAAAATAACAGAAAAAGACAATGAGCGCCGAATAGAGGACGTAATAAACGAAGACGCCCGGGGAAAAATTGCGGATGACAAAATCCATCAATCCGTAAACCCAGCCGTCCTCCGGGACGATGGATTGGACATATTTGGCGATTGTGGAGGGGAAAACGAGGATGGAAGAGGCGAAGATCACAGCGATGACTCCCGAGTAATCCACTTTCAACGGAAGATTTGTGGATTGCCCCTTGAAGACCTGGTTGCCCACCACCCGGTTGGCGTATTGGACAGGGATCCTTCGGGCGCCCTGCTGCAAGACCACGATGAATCCAATAGTCAAAAGGGTGAAAGCCGCGAACAGGATCACCGCCGCCAGGCTGACCTGGTTGACCCGCAGCAGACGGAAAGTGGCGGCGATTTGTTGCGGAAGAGCCGCCACGATGCCGGCAAAAATAATGATAGACATGCCGTTGCCAATGCCGTATTCGGTGATCTGCTCGCCAAGCCACATGATGAATAGTGTTCCCGTGGTCAAGGCCAATACCGCGATGACTTGGAAGCTGAAGCCCCAATGGTAGACCACATTCTCGCCGAAATTCCGGAACAGATAGGTGGAACCCGTCCCTTGGACGAGGCAGAGGGCCACGGTCCCGATGCGGGTATATTGCGTGATTTTTCGGCGGCCCATTTCGCCTTCTTTGGAAAGTTTCTCAAGAGTGGGGATCACGGCCGTTAAAAGCTGGAGAATAATGGACATGCTGATGTAAGGCATGACACCCAGGGAAAAAATGGAGGCCTGCTTCATAGCGTTTCCGGAAAAAAGGTTTAAGAAGCCCAGGATCCCATTATTTTGGCTTTTAAAGGCGTTCCCAAGGGCTTCCGCATTGATTCCCGGAACCGGAATATGGGTACCGATTCGGTACACTAGGAGGATCCCCAAGACAAAAAGCACTCGGCTTTTCAATTCCGGAACCCGGAAGATATTCAAAAAAGCTGAGAACACTACAGGGCCTCCGTGGTTCCGCCTGCGGCCTTGATTTTCTGGATGGCCGAGGCGCTGAAAGCATGGGCTTTTACAGTCAATTTGGTTTTCAATTCTCCGTTCCCAAGGATTTTGATCGGATCGCCGCCACCCACAAGGCCTTTTTTCTTGAGGTCTTCAGGCGTCACGGTGGAGCCGTTCTCGAAAGAGGACAGTTGCTCGACGTTCACGACGTCAAAGGAAGTTTTATCAATACTCTTAAACCCGCGAATGGGCAGTTTACGGTAGATGGGTGTCTGTCCGCCCTCGAAGCCAAGTCTAACGCCGCCTCCGGTTCGGGAATTTTGTCCCTTGTTTCCCCGGGTCGCGGTTTTTCCATGGCCCGAGCCCGGACCTTTCCCCACGATTTTGCGGCGTTTCACGGCCCCACGCGCGGGCTTGAGTTCTTGCGTTTTCATGATTTCAACCTTAGTTTTACTTTTTGATTTGGATCAAATAGCCGATCTTGTCGATCATCCCACGGATGACGGGCGTATCGGGTTTGACCACCGTCTGGCGAATCTTCTTTAAGCCTAAAGCCTCGGCGATGCGAACGTGCTTCGGCAGGCGCCCATTGAGGCTTTTCACCAGTTGGATCTTCAGTTCACTCATGACTTGACCGCTCCTGTCAGACTCTCCACCGGTTTGCCGCGCAAGGCCGCCACGACTTCCGGCGAGCGAATTTCTTTCAAACCCCTCAAAGTGGCTTGGACCACGTTGAAAGTGTTGTCCGATCGGATGGACTTGGTTAGAACGTCATGAATGCCGGCCAATTCGCAAACCGCCCTTACCCCGCCGCCAGCGATGATACCCGTTCCGGGCGCTGCGGGCCTGAGCATGACACGGGAAGCCTTGAACATGCCGATGACCTCGTGGTAGAGGGATGTTCCTTTGAGGGGTACGATGATGAGGTTTTTTTTCGCATCCTCGACCGCCTTGCGGATGGCGTCCGGAACCTCACTGGCTTTTCCGGTGCCAATACCCACGTGACCGTGGCCGTCCCCCACCACCACCAGGACGGAAAAACTGAACCGCCGGCCACCCTTGACCACCTTGGCCACGCGGTTGATATGAACGACTTTCTCTTTCAAATCCAGCTTAGATGCATCGATGCGAGCCATAGTTTTCCTTATCCTTAAAATTGAAGCCCGTTTTGCCGGGCCGCTTCCGCCAAGGCTTTCACCCGGCCGTGAAAAATGTAACCGCCGCGGTCGAACACCACGCGGCTGATGGATTTTTCCTTAGCCAGTCTGGCAATTTGTTCCCCCACAGCCTTCGCCGCCTCGATATTGCCGCCGTACTTGAGTTTTGGGCGGAGGCGTTGGTCGAAACTGGCAGCCGCCACGAGGGTGATTCCCTGGCTGTCATCGATGATCTGGGCAGTAATGTTTTTAGCTCCCCGGTGGACGACCAAACGAGGCTTGTTCGAGCTTCCTTCGACCTTTTTGCGGATACGGTCGTGACGGCGGATGCGCTTGATATTTTGGTGTTGCAACGACATGGCTTGCTCCTTATTTCCCACCCGCTTTGCCTGTGGCGCCGGTCTTCCCGACTTTCTTCCTCACATATTCGCCCAGGTAACGGATTCCAGTTCCTTTGTAAACTTCCGGCGGCTTGACGCGGCGGATCTTGGCGGCGGTTTCGCCCACCAGATATTTGTCCGTTCCCTTGACGGTTAAAAGAGTTTGTTTCTCGATATCCACCGTGACGCCCTTCGGCAAATCCATGACCACGGGATGGCTGAATCCCAATGACATGTTGAGTTTTCCCTTTTCCATGCTGGCGCGGTAACCTACGCCTTGGATTTCCAATTTTCTTTCAAAACCAGTCGTCACTCCTTGAATCATGTTCTTGACCAGGGCATGTGTAAGGCCATGGCTGGCGTTCAGGGCCTTGGCTTCCACCTGGGTCGACTCTGCAGGGGTCACGAAAAGGTTTTTTTCCTTCACTTCTACCTTGATGCCGGACATCAATTCCTGGCTCAAGGAGCCCTTGGGCCCTTCGACGGTGACGCGGTTTCCTTCCGGCTTGATCTTGACTCCTGCCGGGATCTCGATTGGTTTTTTGGCGATACGTGCCATGTCTTCTCCCTTTTATATCTTCAACAATCGGCTTAGTGGACCAAACATAGGACTTCGCCGCCCACGCCCTGACGGCGGGCCTGCTGGTCGGTCAAAACGCCCTTAGAGGTGGAAAGGATGGCCACTCCTAACCCCCCGATTACTTTCGGGATGCGGTCCTTGCCCGAGTAAACCCGGCGGCCTGATCGGCTCAGGCGGCTGATATTGGAAATAACCCTTTCTCGTTTTTCCCCGTACTTCATGGAGATGCGGATAACCGAAGGGCGGCCCTTTTCCTCCACGACCTTGTAGTTTTTGATGAACCCTTCCTCGGAAAGGATTCGTGTGATTTCCAACTTCAACTTGGAATAGGGGACGTCCACTTTTTCCTTGTACATGTGATTTGCGTTGCGGATCCTCGTCAGCATGTCGGCGATGGGGTCGGTCATTGACATAAATTCTTTCTCCTTAACCTTACCAGCTGGCTTTGACCACGCCGGGAATCTTTCCCTCACCGGCGAGGTTCCGGAAACAGATGCGGCACATCCCGAAGCGCCTTAAAAAACCCCGCGGCCGGCCGCACAGTTTGCACCGATGATAGGCCCTTACCTTGAACTTGGGCTTGCGCATCTGCTTGTTCACCAAACATTTTTTGGCCATAGAATCTCCTAGTTCCGGAAGGGCATGCCTAGCAGCTTTAACAGCTCCTTGGCCTGCTCGTCGTTTTTGGCGTTGGTAGCGAAGGTGATGTCCATCCCGTGGATGGATTGAACGTTGTCGAAATTGATCTCGGGAAAAATGATCTGCTCCTTGAGCCCCAACGTGTA
>JASHQZ010000299.1 GCA_030038835.1 candidate division FCPU426 bacterium | reverse complement strand
GTCCCTTGGCACGGTCAGCCCTATTCGGTGCTGGTGTCCCTGCCACCCCTGGCAACGGTTTGGTTCGAGGTGCCGTGAAGTTTTTTGGGCCCAATCATGATTTGGGTCAGGTTTTGATATGACCTGCTCTATGCCACATTTTTGTTTCCGCCCTGCAAGACCGTCTCTCGATTCTGTCGGCCTTGGCCATCTCCTTGAGGTTCTTTCGGTCACTACGCCTTGAACGCGGCTTTTTTTCAGGGATTCCCAGTCCTTGGGTTCGCGAGTCCTGCTGCTACCACTGGTATGAAGTTTGCTTGAAAATACATGGTAATTACTGTAATTTAACAGGCCCAATCGACGCTGGAGGCAGTCGGCGGCCCCTCAAAAGGCCGCTTTTTTTGACCCTGAAACCTTAAATCCTAACACGGGCGGGCCGAGGAGAATGAAGATGACAGACCAACCGATCCAAGTTAATTCCAATGAGAACCTGATCGCTCCTTTTGACGCTGGAAAGGACTCCTGCGGCGTGGGTTTTGTGTCTCACATGAAGAATAAGAGGTCCCATGAGATTGTCCAGCAGGGAATCGAAATCCTCCTGAACCTCTCCCACCGGGGCGCCTGCGGCTGCGAGACCAACACGGGGGACGGGGCGGGGATCCTGATCCAAATCCCCGACAAGTTTTTCCGCAAGAACGCGGCGGCTTTCAACGTGACGCTTCCCCCGGAGGGGGAATACGGCGTGGGCGCTGTTTTCCTGCCCAAGCTGGCCGACCATATCAAGTATTGCGAGGAAGTCTTCGAGAAGGTCATCCGGGAGGAGGGCCAGACCCTCCTGGGTTGGCGCTTGGTGCCCACGGACAACAGCGAAGTGGGGCCTACCGCCCGCGCTTCCGAACCGGTCATGAAGCAGGTCTTCATCGGCAAATCCAAGGATATCAAGGGCCAGGACGCCTTTGAGCGAAAGCTCTTCCTGATCCGTAAAAGGGTGGAAAACGCGGTGGCGTCTTCCATCCTCACCGAACGTCACCTTTTTTACGTTGCCAGCCTTTCCTGCCGAACCCTGGTTTACAAGGGAATGCTCACCCCCGGCCAGGTAGCCCCCTATTTCCGCGACCTGAGGGACAATTCGGTGGAGTCGGCCCTGGCCCTGGTCCACTCCCGTTTTTCCACCAATACCTTCCCCTCCTGGGACTTGGCCCATCCCTTCCGCTATATTGCCCATAACGGGGAAATCAACACCTTGCGGGGCAATATCAACTGGATGCACGCCCGGGAGGCCTTGTTTTCCTGTGACTACTACAGCAATGAGGAAATGAAGAGACTCCTGCCTATCGTGCGCGAAGGCCAGTCGGACTCGGCCACCTTTGACAATGCCCTGGAAATCCTGGTCATGGCCGGCCGCAGCCTTCCCCATGCCATGATGATGATGATTCCAGAAGCCTGGACCGGCCACGCCACCATGCCCCAGTACAAAAAGGACTTCTATCATTTCCATTCCTGTCTCATGGAGCCTTGGGACGGCCCCGCCTCCATCGCCTTCACCGACGGCCAAGTGATCGGCGCGGTCCTGGACCGCAACGGGTTAAGGCCGTCGCGTTACTACGTGACCAAGGACGACTTGGTGGTCATGGCCTCCGAAGTGGGAGTGCTGGATATCGAGCCCAAGCGGGTGTTGAAAAAGGGCCGGTTGGAACCCGGCAAGATGTTCCTCATCGACCTGCAGGAAGGCCGTATCATCGAAGACGTTGAGTTGAAGGAAAAAATCGCCAAGGCCCAACCCTATGGCGAATGGCTCAAGGAAAACCTGACCAGCCTGGAAAAACTGCCCGAAGCGCCCCACGTGCCCGAACCCGACCATGAGACGGTTTTGAAGCGCCAGAAGGCTTTCGGCTACACCCATGAGGATGTTCGCATCCTCATGGCGCCCATGGCCACCAACGGGGAAGAGGCCATCGGTTCCATGGGTGACGATACGCCGTTGGCGGTTTTGTCCAACCAGTCCCAGCCCCTTTTCAACTATTTCCGCCAATTGTTCGCCCAAGTCACCAATCCGCCCCTGGACGCCATCCGCGAGGAATTGGTGACAACGGTCAACACCACCGTGGGTCCGGAGGGCAACCTGCTGGAGCCCAAGCCCGAATCCTGTCGCCAGATCGAGCTTAAGAGCCCGGTGTTGGACAACGATGAACTGGCCAAGTTCACCCACCTGAAGTTCAAGAACTACAAGGCCGTCACCTTACCCATCCTTTATAAGGCAGCCGAGGGTGGCACCGGTTTGGCCAAGGCCATTGAGCAGGTCCGAGAAAAGGCCAGCAAGGCCGTGCAGGACGGCTACCAGATCATCATCCTCACCGACCGTGGGCTGGACCACGACAATTCCCCCATTCCCAGCCTTTTGGCCACCGCCGCCGTGCACCACCACTTGATCAAGAAGGGGGAGCGCACCAAGGTGGGCCTCATTGTGGAGTCGGGGGAACCGAGGGAAGTGCACCACTTCGCGCTTTTGTTAGGCTATGGCGCCAATGCCATCAACCCCTATCTTGCCTTTGAGAGCCTGGACGACATGATCCGCCGCCGTATTTTGTCGGCCGAGATCGACCACAAGACCGCGGTAAAGAAATACATCAAGGCCGCCAACAAGGGCATCGTGAAGGTCATGTCCAAAATGGGCATCTCAACCATCCAAAGCTACCGAGGCGCCCAAATTTTTGAGGCTGTGGGCCTGAATTCCGAGTTCATCGACAAGTATTTCACCTGGACCTCCAGCCGCATCCAAGGCATCGGCATCAACGAGGTAGCCGCTGAATCCGAAAAGCGGCACCGCGAGGCCTTCCCGGAAAGGCCGTCGCGTGAGCTGGACCTGGATTGGGGCGGGCGCTACCAGTGGCGCCGGGACGGGGAAAAGCACCTGTTCAACCCGGATACGGTTCACAAGCTTCAAAACGCCGTTCGCACAAACAACTACAAGAATTTCAAGGCCTATTCGACCGACGTGAATGAGCAATCGAGGGCCCTGGCCACCCTGCGCGGCCTTTTCAAGTTCAAGAAGGGCAACCCCATCCCGCTAGACCAGGTCGAACCGACCTCCGAGATCGTGAAGCGTTTTGCCACCGGGGCCATGTCCTACGGTTCCATCAGTAAGGAGGCCCACCAGACACTGGCCATTGCCATGAACCGCCTGGGCGGCAAGTCCAACACGGGTGAGGGTGGAGAGGACGACGACCGCTACATCCCGGAACCCAACGGTGATTCCCGCAATTCGGCCATCAAGCAGGTGGCTTCGGGCCGTTTTGGTGTGACTAGTCATTACATGGTCAACGCAAAAGAACTACAGATCAAGATGGCGCAAGGTGCCAAGCCTGGCGAGGGAGGCCAGCTGCCGGGCAAGAAGGTTTATCCCTGGATCGCCAAGACCCGTTTCGCGACCCCTTTTGTTGGCCTTATTTCACCCCCTCCCCACCATGACATTTATTCCATCGAGGATCTGGCCCAACTGATCCACGACCTTAAGAACGCCAACAAGTACGCCCGTATTTCGGTGAAGCTGGTGTCCGAGATCGGCGTGGGCACGGTGGCTGCGGGCGTTTGCAAGGCCCATGCGGACCATGTTTTGATTTCCGGCCATGACGGCGGCACGGGAGCCAGCCCCCTGACTTCCATCAAATTCGCCGGCGCTCCCTGGGAATTGGGACTGGCCGAAACCCACCAGATCCTGGTGAAAAACCGCCTGCGGGATCGCATTACGGTCCAGACCGACGGCCAACTCAAGACCGGCCGGGATGTTGCCATCGCCTGCCTTTTGGGCGCCGAGGAATTCGGCTTTGCCACCGCGGCGCTGGTGGCTGAGGGCTGCATCATGATGAGGGTCTGCCACTTGGATACCTGCCCGGTGGGTATCGCCACCCAAAACCCCGAACTGCGCAAAAAGTTCACGGGCAAGCCCGAGCACGTGGTCCATTTCATGCTGTTCATCGCCGAGGAAGTCCGGGAGATCATGGCCGAGCTCGGCTTCAAGACCATCAACGAAATGGTTGGCCATTCCGAACTACTGGAAATGAACGAGGCCATCGCCCATTGGAAGTCCAAAGGCCTGGATTTTTCGCCCATTTTCTATAAACCAGAGGAATCCAACTTGGGCCCAGTCTATTGCGTGCAGAAACAGGACCACGGCCTGGACAAGGCACTGGACAATGAAGTGCTGATGGAACGTTGTAAGCCGGCCATCGAGGAAAAAAAGCCCGTTAAGTTCGAGATGCCTATCCGCAACATCAACCGCACGGTGGGGACCATGGTAGGCGCGGAAATATCCCGCAAGCACGGGGCGAAGGGCCTGCCGGATGATACCATCCAGATCACCTTCAAGGGCTCGGCGGGCAACAGCTTCGCGGCCTTCGTGCCGCGCGGCATGACGCTCAGGCTGGAAGGGGACGCCAACGACTACGTGGGCAAGGGGCTATGCGGCGGCAAGCTCATGATCTATCCGCCCAAGGACGCCACTTTCGTGCCCGAGGACAACATCATCGTGGGTAACGTGCTTTTCTACGGCGCCACCAATGGGGAGGCCTATATCCGCGGCAAGGCCGGGGAACGGTTCTGTGTGCGCAATTCGGGCGTGGAAGCGGTGGTGGAAGGCGTGGGCGACCACGGCTGTGAATACATGACCGGCGGCCGGGTGGCGGTTATCGGCGAGACCGGGCGTAACTTCGCGGCGGGCATGTCGGGCGGCGTCGCCTACGTGTGGAACAAGGCGGGTGACTTCGACGTTCGTTGCAACAAGGAGATGGTGGCCTTGGAAGAGATGGACGAGGAAGACCTGAAGTTCGTCCAAGACATGCTTCGCAAGCACCAGGAATTCACCGGCAGCACGGTGGCAGAGGGGTTACTGAGGGACTGGGACAAGGCTTCCAAACAGTTCGTGAAAGTCATGCCAGTGGACTACAAGAAGGCCCTTCAAGAGCAAAAAGAGGGTAAACAGCCCGCTGCAGTGGCTTAACCGAAATTTCAATCAAAATGAGCATCTGAGGAAGAAATGGGAAAACCGACTGGATTCATGGAGCAGGAACGGGAGTATCTCCACAAGCGTCCCGTGGAAGAACGCGTCAAGGATTGGAAGGAATATGTCCTTCCCTTCGAGCCTTCACACCTGAAAGACCAGGCCGCCCGTTGCATGGATTGCGGCATCCCCTTTTGCCACCAGGGGTGCCCCCTGGGCAACATCATCCCAGACTGGAACGACTTGGTCTACCGCGACCGCTGGAGGGAAGCCATCGAACGGTTGCACGCCACCAACAATTTCCCGGAGTTCACGGGCCGCCTTTGCCCGGCCCCCTGTGAGAATTCCTGCACCCTGGGAATGGACGTTTACAAGCAGGCCGTCAACATCAAGGCCATCGAGGTTTCCATCATTGACCGCGCCTTCCAGGAAGGCTGGGTCAAGCCTATGCCGTCCGCCAAGCTCTCCGGCAAGAAAGTGGCGGTGGTTGGGTCTGGTCCTTCGGGCCTGGCGGCCGCCCAGCAACTGGCCCGGGTCGGCCACAAGGTGACGGTATTCGAGCGCGCGGACCGCATTGGCGGCCTGCTTCGCTACGG
>JASHQZ010000298.1 GCA_030038835.1 candidate division FCPU426 bacterium | reverse complement strand
CCCGGCATCGCCCTTTACGGTGTTTACCCCCATCCGGCAATGAAAAACCGGGTAAAACTGACGCCCGTCATGCAATTGAAAACCCGAATCCTGCATGTTAAGACCTTGGAAAAAGGCGAATCGGTCAGCTATGGCAGGACCTACAAGGCGAAAAAAAGGATCAAGGTGGCGACCCTGGGGATCGGATATGCCGATGGGGTCTTGCGCAGCCTGTCGAATAAGGGTTTTTGCCTCATAAGGGGAAAAAGGATCCCGCTGATCGGTACGGTTTGTATGGATATGTCCATGGCCGACGTTTCCAAGGTTCCCGGCGTAAAAGTTGGAGACGTGGCCACGATTTTCGGGCGGGATGGAAAGGCCGTTTTGCCCGTGGAAGAGCAGGCCGCCAAGGCCGGGACCATTTCCTATGAGCTGCTTTGCGCGGTGGGGGAGCGGGTACCGCGAGTCTATCCGGGTTAGGATGCCATGAATCCCTTTGCCTTCGTCGAGGATGTCGGGCGATTCGTCCTTTATTTCATCGAGGAAACCGGCCAGATGGTCTTCCTGGCCCTTCACATCAACCAATGGGTTTTCCGGAAGCCTGTGGACGGCCGGCTGATCTTCCAGCAAATGACCAAGATCGGCGTGGAATCCCTCCCGGTGGCCGTGACCACGGCATTTTTCACCGGCATGGTCCTGGCCCTGCAATCGGGCTATACCTTGGAAACCAAGATCAAGGGAGTGTCCCAGTTCATCGGGGCGGTGGTCAGTCTTTCCGTGGTGCGGGAGCTGGGGCCGGTCTTGACCGCCATGGTGATCGCCGGGCGGATGGGATCGGCGGTGGCGGCGGAGATCGGCACCATGCAGGTGACCGAACAAATCGACGCCCTTTATACCCTGGCGGCCAACCCCGTGAAGTACTTGGCGGTGCCCCGTTTCCTGGCCTTCACCTTCATGCTGCCCCTGCTCACGCTCTTCGCGGACATCGTGGGATGGACCGGTGGGCTTTTCGTCAGCACCCTCAAGTTCACCTCGGCTGTCACCTATATCGACAGTACCCGCACTTCCATGGCCACGGGGGATATCGTGGGAGGGCTCCTCAAGGCCCTCGTTTTCGGGGCCATCATCGCGGTGGTCGCCTGCCGCCAGGGTTTTGCCACCACCAACGGCGCCGAGGGTGTGGGCCGGGCCACGACCAATTCGGTTGTCTTTTCCTTCATGCTCATCCTGATCTCGGACTACTTCCTGACGGCCATTTTGACCGCCTTGAACATCTAGGGAGATCCATGGACCCCAACTCCCCCATCATCCGGCTCCAGGGCGTGAACAAGAGCTTCGGGACATTCAAGGTGCTGCAGAACGTGGACCTGGAGATACGGTCGGGGGAAACGCTGGTCATCATCGGCCGATCGGGCGTGGGGAAGAGCACCATCCTGCGGCACATGGCGGGGCTGGTGGCGCCCGATTCGGGCGAGGTCTGGGTGGAAGGGCAGGACGTGGCCCGCCTGAGCGAAGGGGGATTGAACGAACTGCGGAAGAAAATGGGGGTGGTTTTCCAATACGCGGCCCTTTTCGATTCCTTGACGGTTTTCGAGAACATCGCCTTCCGGTTGTTGCGGGACTTCCAAATGTCCCGGTCCAAGGCTTTGGAGGTGGTGAAGCAAAAATTGGAGCTGGTCGGGTTGAAGGACGATCTGGTTGATTTGAAGCCGGCCCAGCTCTCCGGCGGCATGCGCAAGCGGGTGGGCCTGGCGCGAGCCATTGCCGCGGACCCGGAGATCATCCTTTACGACGAGCCCACTTCGGGGCTGGACCCGGTAACTTCCGATGCCATCAACGACCTGATCCTGGACATGCAAAAAAAACTCAAGGTCACCTCAGTCGTGGTCACCCATGACATGCACAGTGCCTACAAGGTGGCCAACCGGATTGCCATGATATATGATGGCAAAATTATCGGAATCGGAACGCCCGGGGAAATCCAGGACAGCCGGGACCCTTATATCCACCAGTTCGTGACGGGCAGTGTGAACGGCCCCATGCCGGTGCGTTAAAGCGAACGGGAATTATGAATTCTTAATTTTGAATTATGAATTTTCGACAACTTTTCGATTTTGGGTTCAAACCGAAAAGTTACCACAATTTAAAATTCAACATTTAAAACTTAAAATTGATTTTCCGAGGTTCCCATGAAGTTGACGCCGGAATTCAAAGTCGGGCTCATGACCCTCACCGCCCTGCTGGTGCTCATGGTTTCGATCCTCTTCATCAACAACTTCCGTTTCGGCGCTAGCGGCCGGGTCTACACCGCCACCTTCCACTTCCTGGGAGACCTGAAGGCGGATGCGCCGGTCAAATACGCGGGCGGCATCGACGTGGGCCAGGTCAAGGACATCCGGGTTTCCAACGGCACGGCCGCCGTCGATATCCTCATCACCAATCCGGAAATCAAGCTCCGCCAGGATTCCCAGGTCGCCCTTTACAGCACCGGGCTTTTGGGTTCCCGCTACGTGCAGATCGGCTCGGACCTGGGGACGGGACCGGAACTCCAGCCGGGCGAGGCCCTGGAGGGAAAGGACGCCAACAACCTGGACATGACCTTCAGTGAACTGGGCGACGTGATGGAAAATTTCGAGAAGATGATGGGGGATCCCAAGGCCAAGGAAAATTTCCTGCACTCCTTCGACAATATGAACAAGGCTACCGACCAACTCCTGGAACTCACCATCCAAAGCCGCGCCAAAGTCGAGAAAATCATCGACGAATTGGCCCGGTCCAGCAACCAAACGCCCGAATTGATGGCCAACGCCCAAAAGATATCCAAAAACCTGGCCGACCTGACGGATGCCCTGAATAAGCAACAAGTCACCCAATCCCTCAAGGACTTGAACAACACACTCAAAGTCATGAACGAGGTGGCCAACGATATCCACAACGGGCAGGGGACGCTGGGCGTGCTCCTCAAGGACCCGCAGGTCGCCGACGACGTGAAAAGCCTGGTGGAGGAACTCAAGGCCCATCCCTGGAAGCTTTTGTGGAAGCAATAAACAAAAACATTGTGCAAAAATGAAAAGGTTGAAAATATTGGCTTCGGCGATTTTAGCTATCGCCATCCTTCCTTTTGCCGCCCAGGCCCAAGACAACCCTTCCCAAACACCCACTCCCGCATCCCAAAACGATTCCATGGGCTCCATGGGTATGTCCAAGATGGGCGGAATATTCCTCGACCCCCTGGCGCCCCTTGGGTCCATGGAAACCTGGGACGAGGACATGCAGATGGCCATGCCCTTTCCCATGGCTCACATGCCCATGACCATGCTCATGCTGCACGGCTACGGCTTTTTTGAGGGCATCGCCGAGGAAGGGGCGCGCGGGAGGACGGACTTTTCAGGACCCAACATGTTCATGTCTGACTTGGGTACCTCGGTGGGAGACACCCAATACTTGAACCTGGACCTTATGCTGACCACCGACTTGTGGCTGGTGCCTAAGGCGGGCACGCCCGAACTTTTACAAATCGGCGAGACCCAGGCCAACGGTCAGCCCTTCATTGACGCCCAGCACCCCCACAGCTCCCCCATCATGGGCTTGACCTTGAGCGATACCATCGCCATTGACTCCGACGACAAAAGCAACCTGAAGCTTTTCGTGGCCCCGAGGGGGGAATCCACGGACGGCCCCATCGCCTTCATGCACCGCATCACGGGAATGGTCAACCCGGATGTGCCTTTGGGCCACCATGTGGGCCAGGATGTGGGGCATATTTCCAGCACGGTGATTGGGGAATCGCTGAAACTGGGCGGATTCCATCTGGAAGCCTCGACTTTTAACGGCACCGAACCCGATCCCACCCAGGTGAATCTGCCGATCGCAACACCCAA
>JASHQZ010000297.1 GCA_030038835.1 candidate division FCPU426 bacterium | reverse complement strand
ACCGAGGTCACCCTGGGAGGCCTCAAGGCCGGGGCGGCCTATACCTTCGGGGTTTCCTCCCTTTCCGCCGGCGGCCAGGAAAGCCAAAAGGCCGTCCAAACCATTCCTGCGCAATAAGCCCATTCAAGCGAAAGGGCATTCGAGTTCTTCTGGATGTCTTGATGGGCCTTTATCGAGACTGTAATAATTTCAAGAATAGACGAAATTGTAGGATAAAATCGTCGGGTTCCACAAACCTGTTTTGGTTTTCGCCTCGTTCCGATCCGGAAAAAATTATTTTTTTGAAAAGCCTTGACCCTTTTTGGCGCGGGGGTCTAACCTTTCCTCACTTCGAAGCCTTCCATTTTTCATTTTTACGGCCGTTCAACCTAAGTCCCAAAGGAGCCGAAGCATGTCATCACCCCGCAAGAAGATCGCCTTATCCATCGGAAAGGAAATCCCGCCCGTGGAAAATTACAAATCCGAACCCGGAAACGAGATCTTCGGGTCCCTGGTCTTCAATGACGCGGCCCAAAAACAGTACCTTTCCAAGGACGTTTACAAAAAGCTGCGCGCCACCACCGTGAAGGGCGAACCCCTGGACGCCACCATCGCCGACCAGGTGGCCCAAGGCATGAAGGAATGGGCCCTGGCCCACGGCGCCAGCCACTACACCCACTGGTTCATCCCCATGACCGGCCTCTCGGCCGAAAAGCACGACACTTTCCTGGAGCCCACCGCCGAGGGCGGCGCCCTGGCCGAGTTCGAGGGAAAGACCCTGATCAAGGGGGAGCCGGACGCCTCCTCCTTCCCCTCGGGCGGGACCCGTTCCACCTTCGAAGCCCGCGGCTACACGGCCTGGGACCCCACCACGCCCGCCTTCATCCAGCAGGAAGTGAACGGCGCGACGCTCACCATCCCCACGGCCTTCGTGAGCTACACCGAGGAGGCCCTGGATTTCAAGACGCCGCTCCTGCGCTCCGTGGAAAGCCTTTCGGCGCAGGCCCTGCGCCTGCTGCGCCTCTTCGGCAACAAGACGGCCAAGCACGTGTTCACCACCATGGGCCCGGAGCAGGAATACTTCCTCATTGACCGCAAGTACTTCGAACTGCGGCCCGACCTCATCGCCGGCGGCCGCACCCTTTTCGGCGCGCCGCCTTACCGCGGGCAGGAACTGGAGGACCATTATTTCGGGGCCATCCGGGAGCGCATCCTGGCCTACATGATGGACCTGGACCGGGAGCTGTGGCGTCTGGGAATCCCCTCCAAGACCCGCCACAACGAGGTCGCGCCCGCCCAATTCGAGATGGCGCCCCTTTTCGAGAAATCCTCCATCGCCGCCGACCATAACATGCTCGTGATGGAACTCCTGCGCCGCGTCGCCCTCCGCCACGGCCTGGTGTGCCTGCTCCACGAGAAGCCCTTCGCGGGCATCAACGGCAACGGGAAGCACAACAACTGGTCCATGGCCACCGATGAGGGCGAGAACCTGCTGGAGCCCGGCAAGACGCCCCACGCCAATGCCCAGTTCCTGGCCTTCCTCGTGGCCACCCTCTCGGCGGTCGACAAGTACGCCGAACTGCTGCGCATCGGCATCAGCGGCCCCGGCAATGACCACCGCTTGGGGGCCAACGAGGCCCCGCCGGCCATCATTTCCGTCTTCCTGGGGGAACAACTCCAGGACATCGTGGACCAGTTGGAAAAGGGCCCCGCCTCCTCCAGCAAGAGCGGCGGCACCCTGCAGCTGGGGGTCTCCATCCTGCCGCCCCTGCCCAAGGACGCGACGGACCGCAACCGGACCTCCCCCTTCGCCTTTACTGGCAACAAATTCGAGTTCCGCGCCGTCGGTTCCACGGCCGCCATCTATTGGCCCAACACGGTGCTCAACACCATCGTGGCCGATTCCATCGACCGCATCGCCACCAAGCTGGAAAAGGTCGGCGGGGACCTGAACAAGGCCCTGGCGTCGGTCCTACAGGAGGAAATCAAGGAACACAAGAAAGTCCTCTTCAACGGGAACGGTTACGCCGCCGACTGGCACGCCGAGGCCCAGAAGCGGGGCCTCCCGAACCTGAAAACCACCGTGGACGCCCTGAAGGCGATGCCCAAGAAGGAATACAAGGAGCTTTTCGCCAAGTACAAGGTCCTGAACGAGAAAGAGTACGACGCCCGCGAGGAAATCATGTGGGAGCGTTACGTCAAGATCGTCAACATCGAGGCGGGCGCCGCCGTGGACATCGCCAGGAACCAGATCCTCCCGGCGGTCCTCAAGTACCAGAACAGGCTGGCGGAGACGATCCAGGTGACCTCGGCCGTTTCCAAGGCCGGCCAAAAGGGCCAGGCCGCACTGCTGGATGAAGTGGCCAAGGGCGCCAGCGAGCTGTACGAGGCCGTGGAGGCGTTGGACGAGCTTGTGGAAAGCGCCAACAGCGGCTCCAGCCTGCACCAGATCGCCGCCTCCTTCAAGGATTCGGTCATCCCGGGCATGCTGAAGGTCCGGGAAGTCGCCGACTGGCTGGAAGGGCTGGTGGACGACGACTTGTGGCCGCTTCCGAAGTACCGGGAGATGCTTTTCCAGTATTAAAGGGCGGTATTCCGGGGACCGGCCCGCAAAACAGGCGGGACCCTGTGGGGATCGGGCGGCTGTTGAATAAGCCGTGGGGGATGCGCGAACCAGGAGAACCAAAAAAGCCGGCGCCAAAGGCACCGGCTTTTTTTGCGCTGCCGGCGGAAGCCGGCGGCCGGGAAAGCCGGAAAGCCGACCCTCGCGGCACAGTCATTCTCAAACGAAATGCGGCCCTTCGGCTTCCGTTTCGGTTAAAACAGGATTTCTTCCGCCCGGAGGTTTTCATGTCGGATGCCATGGATTTGTCCCAAAAAAAATGCAAGCCCTGCGAGGGCGGCACCAAGCCCCTCAACCGCGTGATGGTGGAAGGCT
>JASHQZ010000296.1 GCA_030038835.1 candidate division FCPU426 bacterium | reverse complement strand
AACGGTTCCCTTCCTTAAAAACCCTCGGCTCGGGCAGATAAGGTTCCAGCGCCTTCGTGCAGCCCACCGGCCCCGATCCCGGCCCGCCGCCCCCATGCGGCGTGGAGAAGGTCTTGTGAAGATTCAGGTGCACCAGGTCGAATCCCATGTCCGCCGGCCGGCAAATGCCAACGATGGCGTTCATGTTGGCGCCGTCGTAGTAAAGAAGCCCGCCTGCCTCGTGCACCAGCTGGGCGACTTCTAAAATATGTTCCTCGAAAAGCCCCAGGGTGCTGGGGTTGGTGAGCATCAACACCGCCGTGTCCTTCCCCAGTTTGGCCTTCAAGGCCGCCAGGTCCATGTTGCCCCGGCTGTCCGTGGGGATGGAGACGGTCTTCCAGCCGGCCATGGTGGCCGAGGCCGGGTTGGTGCCGTGGGCCGAGTCCGGCACGATGACGTTGACGCGCTGGTGCTCGCCTTTGTCGGCGAAGTAGCGCTTGGCCATCAAAAGGGCCGTCAGTTCGCCGTGGGCCCCGGCGGCGGGCTGTAACGTAAGCGCGTGGCAGCCGGTGATTTCCTTGAGCCAGGTCTCCAGGTCGAAGATGACTTGAAGCGCCCCTTGCACCTCGTCCTCGCGCTGGGCCGGGTGCAGGTTGGCCCAGGCGTCCGCGAAGGCGATTTCCTCGTGCACCTTGGGATTGTATTTCATGGTGCAGGAGCCCAGCGGATAGAACCCGTTGTCGATGCAGAAATTCTTGCGGGCCAGTTCGGTGTAATAGCGCACCAGGTCCACTTCCGGATGGGCCTCGATTGGGGCGGGAGTGCGGGCCTTGATCCAATCGGGAAGCGGGCCCTGGCCTGAGTGAACGGAGTGAGCCTGCGGTGAGCCCGTCGAACCCGTCGAAGGGTTTTGGTGGACCTCCTTATTTTTATGGCCCGCGAATTCCCCGCAGGCGGAAATGAAGGATTCCATATCGTCCAGGCTGGTCAGCTCCGTGCAGGCCACCAGCACGCAATCCTTGAACTCCGGATAGTCGGCGGAAAGGTCGTAGGGCGCCACCATGCCCCATTCGGCCAGGAAATCGGCGAAGCCCGGGGAGGGGGGCCTTACCACGAACTCGTTGGCGTATCGGGCGGTTTCCACCCTGAACCCGGGGATTTTCTGGATTTCGGTGGCAAGGACGTGGGCCGAGGCCGCGCCATCCTTGGCCGCCTGTTGGGCCCCGGCCCCGCCCTTGAAATAAAGCCAGGCCGAGGCGAAGTTGGCCATCAGGGACTGGGTGGTGCAGACGTTCGAGGCCGCCCTTTCGCGGCGGATATGCTGCTCGCGGGCCTGGAAGGTGAGAACGCAGGCGGCCTTGCCGTTGCGGTCGACCGTCTCGCCCACGATGCGGCCCGGCATCTGGCGGATATCCTCGAAACGGGCGGTGAGGAACCCCGCGTGGGGCCCGCCGAAGGAAAGGATGTTGCCGAAGGATTGGGCGGACCCCGCGCAAACATCCGCGCCCAGGGACCCGGGCGAGGGAAGCAAACCCAGGTTCATGGCCTCGGCCACGGCCACCACCAGGTAGGAATTTTTCTCCTTGCAGATCTTGGAAACGGCCGCCAAGTCCTCAATGGTGCCCAGGAAATTGGGGTATTGGACCACCACCACCGAGTTGGGCCAAAGCTCGGTTTTGAGCTGGTCCAGGTCGGTTTCAGTGCCCTTGAGCCCGATCTCGCGGATCTTGTGTCCCTGCGGGTTCAGGTAGGTCTGGATGGTCTGGCGGTATTCGGGATGTACTCCCCGGGAAACGTAGACGAAGGCCTCGGCCTTTTTGATCCTCAAGGCCAAAAGCGCGGCCTCGGCCACGGCCGAGGCCCCGTCGTAAAGCGAGGCGTTGGAAACCTCCAGTCCGGTCAATTCCACCATATAGGTCTGGAAGTCAAAGAGGACTTGGAGCGTGCCTTGCGCGATCTCGGGCTGGTAGGGCGTGTAGGAGGTGAGGAACTCGGGCCGGGTCACCACCGCCTTCACGGCGGCCGGAACCTCGTGCCAGTAAAGGCCAGCCCCCAGGAAGCAGGGCCGGTCGGAGACGGGCTGGTTGTTCTTGCCGATCATGGAAAACCAGCGCTTCAACTCGGGTTCGGTGAGGCTGTGGGGAAGGTTGAGGCCGTTCTTGAGGAGGACCGGGGCGGGCACGTCGGCGAAGAGGTCGTCGAGTTTGGAAACGCCGATGACCTTCAGCATTTCCTTTTCGTCTTCGGCGGTTATCGGGATATAAGCCACTCTAACTCCAACGGTATATCTTGGTTTATCCGTCATCCCGAGGAGCGATGCCAATCGGCATGATTTCGCCACGTGGGGATCTCAGGTTTGCCGTTGAACTGGGATTGCCACGTCGCAACCGCCCCTATCGGGGCTGCTCCTCGCAATGACGGCTAGTGCGCTTCGATCGTCTTTAAATAATCCGCTTCCGTCAGGTATTCGTCCAGGGCTTTGGGGTTGTCCAACTGCACGATGGCGATCCAGCCCGCGCCTTCCGGGTCCTGGTTGACGAGGCCCGCCTGGTCCTTGAGCTTGGCGTTGACTTCCACCACCGTACCCGCCGGCGAATAGGCGTCGGCCACGGCCTTCACCGATTCCAGCACGCAGAGGCTCTGCTTGTCCGCCAGTTTCTTGCCCACCTCGGGCAGTTCCACGAAGACCACGTCGGAAAGCTCGTGGGCCGCGTGCTTGGAAATGCCGATCTTGACCTTGCCGCCGCCCAGGTCCTCGTACCATTCGTGGGTCTTGGCGAACTTGCGCATGGAAAGCTCCGTTTTTGCTGTCATTGTCTCCCTTCGCCACAGCTTCGGGAGACAGGCCAGAGGAACGGCTTGCCTGCCGAAGCTTCAGCGGAGGCAGGGGCAATCTCAGGTTTTTGAAGTCGAACGAAAAGCGTGGAAGGATGTGGAACGGCATGACTATATCAAAAAGAAGGAACTTTTCCAGTTTTATCCTTGGTGAATTTTTTTCAGGGCCCCGCGAATGAAGGCGGTCTTGGAATCCGTGTAGGCTTTCCGGTCGTAGGGAAATTTCGCCGCCAGCTCGCGCTTCAAGGCCTCGTACTTCCGGGCTTCCCCAGGATGGGTTCTCAAATAATCCCGAAAAAACAGTTCGTCATTCCTTTCCTTGTCGAAGACGTGGATGTGGTGCGTACGCCGGGCCCCGAAGGGCGGCATTCCCTTGGCGAAGTAAAGGGTGTCCTTGTCGGGGTTGGAAGACCAGTAAAAATACCCCAGGCTCTCGATAGCCGCCACTAATCGGGGCCACCATTCACGGGATTCTACCCTTACCAGGATGTCGATGATGGGTTTGGCCGCCAGGCCCGGCACGGCTGTGCTTCCGTAATGGTCGAGGGTGAGTCCGGGGATGGGCCCCAGCACCCTCCGAAGTTCAGCTTCTTCCTTCAAGTAAAGGCCCGGCCAAGCCGGATCGTAATCCACGATCTCAATGAAATCCTTTTTCGGGTCGTAATCCGGCGGAAGCTCGCTGAGCGGGGCCAATCGAACACCCTAAGGCGTGAACCCGCCCTTGGGCGGGTGGCGGTGCAGGTACAGCTTGGCCATCTGCGTGGGGGAAAGGAAGCCCGGCAACGTGGCTCCCCAGAAGCTCTGTTCGGTCTGGTGCTCGGTCTGGATGGCGTTGAAAAGCGTGGTCAAGGTGGGTTGGATGGCGGAGTCCGCAGCGTTGGACTGCACCAGTTGGTTCAACTGTTCGATTGCCGCTTCCTGGTCTTCCCGCGCGTTTTTCATTTGGGCGTTCCGGGCCTGGTCCGCGGCCTTGAACTGTTGGGCTGTGACAGGGTTGAAGCCGAAATAGGCGTCCCATTTAAAGGACGGATGGGGCCCCGGGGGATGGGGGGCGGCCGGGCCCGGGTTTTTAGGCTGGTGCCCCTTCAAGTAAAGCTTGGCCACCTGGGTGGGCGTTAGAAAATTCAGGAGGGAGGACCAGTAGGTATCGTCGGACTTGTCGATGACTTGCATGTCATCCAAAACCTGGTTCAGCAACGGCTGGAGGACCGCGTCCCCGGCATTGGCCAGGACCTGATTGGCCAGGTCCTGGGTGGCCTGGTCCTTGTCCTGCCGCACGATCTCCAAGGGGCCCTTCCGTTTCTCATTGGCGGCCTTGAGCTGGGCCTTTTGGTCAGGGTTGAGGGCCAGGTACTGGTCCCAGCCTTGGTCGGCCTGGGCGGGCGCCGTTCCAAAAGCCAAAAAAGAACTCAAAAACAAAAGACCCGCTAAACTCGTTTTTTTCATCTTAATCCTCCGGACTTGCTCTGGTTCCTATTGGACGTTTATCCGATGCGTGAAAGTTCCCTTTTTCAATTGCCCAAGGATCGCCGTTATCCAAATTCCGCCTGGATCCGGCGGGCGACCTCCCCGGCCACGGCCTTCCAATCGCCGGGCGCGCCCTGGCGGAATAGGACCGCCGTCGGGTACCAGGGGCTGTCGGAACGGCCCAACATCCAACGGAAATCCGGGACAAAGGGCAGCAGGACCCACACCGGCCGGCCCAGGGCTCCCGCCAAATGGACCACCGAGGTATCGACCGACAGCACTAGGTCCATCTCCAGGAGGAGCGCTGCGGTTTCCGAGAAATCCCCCAGTTCATCATGGTGGTCCCGGATGCGGAATTCCGCCAACCAGGGCCCGTCCGCCGGCCGGTACTCCTTCTGGAGGGAATGGAACTCAAAAGGCAGCTCCAGCAAGGGCGCCAGGGTTTCCACCGGAATGCTCCGCTTACGGTCGTTCCGGTTTTCAAGCCACCCGGACCAGGCCAAGCCGACCCGGAGGGCGGTCTTAGGCCCCAGCCTTTGCCGCCAGGCGTCCCGCCTGCCCGCGTCCACGGACAAGTAGGGAATTTCCGCGGGGATGGTCTCAAGCGTCGTCCCGAGGATCAAAGGCAGGCTCAGCATGGGGCAGTGCAGGTCAAAGGCCGGCAGGGATGCCCCGGTCGGGACAAGGGTAATATTTCCCGCCAGGGTCGAAAGCAAGGGGAGCAGGCTTGGCGGCGCCTCCAAAACGACCTTCGCGCCCATTTTCTCAACCAGCGGGAGATACCGGCAAAACTGGATGGAATCGCCGTATCCTTGTTCGGCGTGGACCAGGAGGGTCTTGCCCGCGGCCGGTTCCTTCCCCAGCCAAACCGGCCGGCCGTAGTCCCGGAATGGCCCCGGGAGGAACCCCTTCCAGCGCCACTCGTAAAGCCGCCAGCCCTCCGCGTAATCCCCGGTGAGAAGCTTCACCAAGGCCTTGTTCCAATGGGCCGCGGGATAGGCGGGCTTGAGCGCGAGGGCCCGGTCGAAGCTTTCCAGCGCCTCTTCCATTCGCAGGAGTTCCACCAGGACGGTCCCCCGGTTGTTGTGGGCCTCGGCATCAGTGGGTTGGAGGACGAGGGCCCGGCTATAGGCGGCCAAGGCGTCCTCCGGCCGTCCCAGTTCCTTGAGGGCGTTTCCCCGGTTATTGTGGGCTTGGGCGCTGCCCGGCTTCAGGCTAAGCGCGCGCTCGAAATTTTCCAGGGCCTCCGAGGGCCGCCTCAGTTCCAAAAGGACCACCCCCCGATTGCCGTAAGCCTCCACGTAACCGGGTTGAAGGGCGATGGCCCGGTCGTAACTCTTAAGCGCTTCCTCCCAACTTTTATGTTCCTGCAGGGCCACCCCCCGGTTGTAATAGGCCACGGCATCGTGGGGATTCAGGGCGATGGCCCGGTCGTGGCTTTCGAGCGATTCCGGCAGCCGGTGAAGTTTCTTCAGGGCCACCCCGCGGTGACTGTGGGCTTCGGCGTTGCCGGGACTCAGCGTGATAACCCGGTCCAAATCCTCCAGCGCCTCCTGATGTCTTCCCAAAATTAAAAGGCCGCTCGCGCGGCTCAAAAGGGCTGTCGGTTGGTTGGGCGAGAGTTCCAGGAACTTCCCGAGTAGTTTGACCCCCTCCTCGAGGCCACCCTGCTGGAGGCGGACTGTGCCCAAAAGGGCCAAAAACATGGCATTCTCCGGGAACCGGTCCGAAAGATCCCGCAACAAGGCCTCGGCCTCGGCGAGCCGGCCCGATTGGCGCAGCCGGATGGCCTCTTGGGCCCTTGCCTCTTCCGGCGCCGGTAGGTTCAGGGATTCCATGGTGAAATTCCGTCCTTTTCGAAGTTTTTGCACCCCCCATAACAGGTGATGCCGGTCTCGGGATGTATCAGTTGGCCTTTTGTGTTCTTTTCCCTCAAGAAACCCTCCGCGGCCAGCATTTTACCCCCGGCCCTTCCCCTCGGACTTCCTCCGTAAATTTTAAAAAAAGACTTGCGTACTAAGTGTACTAGTGATATTAGTACACACATGCTCCCTTTTGCCATTCAACTCAAGCCGGGCCTGCCCGTTTCCGAGCAGATCCTCTTTGCCGTCAAGAAGGCCGTGATTAGCGGCCAAATGAAGCCTGGCGACAAGTTTCCCTCGGTGCGGCAAATGAGCCTGGAGCTCAAGATCAACCCCAACACCGCCCATAAGGTGGTGGCGGCCCTGGTGGATGACGGCGTGCTGCAGGTGATGCCCGGCATCGGGACCGTGGTGGCGGCCCCTCCCCCCGGCAGCCAAAAGGACCGGGCCCAGTTGCTGGAATCCGACCTGGAAAAACTGGTGGTCGAGGCCAAGGCCCTGGGCCTTGATTTGAACGAGGTATTGGAAAGTTTGATGAACCATTGGAAGCGTTTGAAGAAGGAGAAGAAACCATGAACGTGATTGAGACCCAAAATTTGACCCGCAAATTCGGCCCCAAAGAAGCGGTGGCCGGGCTGGACCTTTCGGTCGAAAGCGGGAGCATTTACGCCCTGCTGGGCCCCAATGGCGCTGGCAAAACCACGACCCTCAAGACCCTGATGAATATCCTCACTCCCTCTTCCGGCAAAGCCAAGGTCCTAGGGGTGGATTCCCGCTGCCTTTCCCCCAAGGAATTCTCGCAGATCGGCTATGTTTCAGAAAACCAGGAAATTCCCGAATGGATGAAGGTGAGCGAATTCTTGGATTACTGCAAGGCCTTCTACCCCACCTGGGATGGGCGCTTCGCCCAGAAGCTGGTCAAGCAATTCGCCCTGGACCCTTCCCAAAAGCTCAAGAACCTTTCCCGGGGCACGCTCATGAAAGCAGCCCTCGTTTCTTCCCTGGCCTACCGGCCCCAATTGCTGGTGCTGGACGAGCCCTTCAGCGGCCTGGACCCCCTCATCCGGGAGGAATTCATCCAGGGCATCCTGGAACTCACCGACCAGGAACAGTGGACCGTGCTCATTTCCTCCCACGACGTGGACGAGGTGGAGAAGCTGGCCGATTGGGTGGGGATCCTGGACAAAGGAAAGCTTTACTTGTCCGAGCCCATCTCCAAACTCCAGGCCCGGTTCATGCAAATGACCCTGCGGCTTCCCGTCTCCGCCTCCCTGCCCCGGCCCCTGCCTTCCTCCTGGATGGCCTTGCAAAGGGAAGGAACCTCGCTCCAATTCGTCGAGAGCGCCTACCGGGACGGGATGGAAAAGGAACTCCGCCGGCTGCTGCCCGAAGGCGATGGATGGGGAAGCGCCCCCCTTTCCTTGAGGGAAATTTTTGTGGCGCTGGCGCGGGAATTCCGGATGACCAACGGGGGAGGCCAGTTATGAGCTTGATTTGGCATATTGTGAAAAAAGACATTCGCCGGTTCCGGCTTCCCATCGCCGTCGGGCTCTTGATCGCGGGGATTCCGGTCTTGCTCGGCATCTTGGACGTCCTCTTCGCTTCCAAGGACATCCAGCTTCACACGCTCTATCTCAAGCTGTATTTTGGGGTCGCCTGGGTCCAGACCTTCTTCGTGATCCTCATGACGGGGGTCACCCGGGGGGAGGAATCGCCCGCTTCCACCACCGCCTACTGGATGACCCGCCCCATTTCCCCCGTCATGGCGGTGAAGGCCAAGGCGCTTTTCCTGGGGATCTTCCTGGTGCTGGTCCCGGTCCTCTCCCAAAGCCTGGTCCTGGCCCTGGAAGGCGTCACGGCCCGGGACATCGGCTACGCCGACTTGGAAATGGCTTTCCGCCTGGCGGAAAACATCCTCCTGGCCTGGACCCTGGCCAGCATCACTCCCACCACCGGCCTTTTCCTGGTCGCCGCGACCCTGGTTTTTCCCCTTCAATGGCTGGCCGGATGGTGGATGCTTTTTTGGAAGGATTTCCTCGACTCGAAGGCCGATCCCCCTTTTATGGCCACCACTCTGATGGTCACCGATTCCATCGTCATCGGGGCCCTGACCATCCTGGGCGGCGCAATCCTCGTCGTCCGCCAATACCAAATGCGAAACAGCCGCCGCACGGTTTATTCCGGTCTGGCATTGCTGGCGCTCTTCTTCCTGGTCCAACCCCTCTGGCGGTGGGACCTCCAAAAACCCGCGGTTCCCTCGGGGACAGGCGATTCCATCCATGTCACCCTGGGGAAATACAAGGTCAGCCGGGATTCCTTGGGGTGGTCCAACCCCCGGCCGACCATGGGCTATTGGGGGGACTTGGAATTCACCGGGCGGAGCCCGGGCGAGGATATCCGGGTTCTGGACATCAACCCCACCCTGGTCTTGCCGGACGGCGGGACCTTCTCGAATGGGCATTTCGACCTTGGAAGCGAATATGTGTGGAACAACGATCCCGACTCCCAGGTGGCCCAGGAAGCCCTGGCTCCCCTGCGGCTTTTGAACAAGGACAGGTTCCATCCCAACGGGGATTATCTTTTGAGGCTGGACCCCCGGATCTACCAGCACTTCCTGGACCGCCCGGTCACTTACCGGGCCAATTTGGACCTGTTGCGCATCCGGTACAAGGTGGAGGGTGAGATTCCACTTACCATCGGGGCGGGCTTCCGGGAGGGTTCCAACGCGGTCACCCTTTTGGACGTGTCCCCGGTGGGTTCGGGCTACCAGGTGAAACTCCAGGACCAAGGATTGGACCTGGCCTTCAACCGCGACCCCAAGACGAAAAGGGTCATCTTTTACGTGGAGGACGGGGTCTTCTACGCCCTGGTCAACAAGAAGCTCGGGGAAGCCTACCTGCCCGAACCCCATTCCCAGAATATCCGGGTGGACCTGCACCAGGCCAAGCAGGCGCTGAGGGTGAAACAGGAAACCTTGGAATTTATTTCCGACCCCGGCGGCCCCCTCAAGGACAGCCATTTGGACAAGGACTGGATCAAGGATGCCGTTTTGGTGCGCGTGCGCATGGAACCAGTGGAGGAGTTCCGGAAAAAACTGGAAGTCGGCGGCTTTTCCCTCGTCGAAAATAACCGGCGGCCCCCTCTTTTCCACAACCGGGCCTTGTGGTACAGCCTGGAAGTGCCGGTGATCGAGACCGACCGGTCCCAAGTGACCGACTGGAACGCCCTGCCCCGGGTGAAAAGCCAAAAGCTCACCGCCCCGGGCCCGAGCCTCCTGCTGGATGATTTCGAGAAGGGCGGTACGGTAAACCGGCTCGGCGCCTATTGGTACGACCAGGCGGACAAAAACACGTTGGGAACGGTCCTCCATCCCTCCCCGTTCCAACCCCAGCCCGGCGGCTGCCCCGCATCGCCCCAATTCGCCGCCCGGATTTGGGGGCACTTCGGGAAGGAGCAATATCCCTGGCCTTTTGTGGACCTGGGCTGCGGCTTCAAACCGAAGGACGATTACGTGGACTTGGCCCATTTTTCCGCCTTCCGCTTCTTCACCAAGGGCGATGGAAAGCCTTACGTGCTGATGGTGGATAGGGCCGCCAATACGGACTACGGCTATTACCAATCCGGTTTCACGGCCCACAAGGATTGGACCCAGGTGACCCTGCCCCTTTCCGGGTTCTACCAGCCGGTATGGGCCAAACCCGTGCCCATGGATTGGTCCGATGTGCGGCAAATCCAGTTCTCGCCGGATGGAGGCGTCTTTTCGGACGACGACTTTGATTTATGGGTCGATCAAATCGAGCTGGTGAAGTAAACCTTTAAAGGAGTCAAATATGAAAAAGCATTTCTATCAGGCCGTCCTAAGTTCGATCCTTTGGGCCGGAGCCTCCGGCTGGGCATTTTCAGCCGGCGCGCCCCCGGCTGAAAGTTCGGGCGCCTTGGTGGCTCAGGTTCAAGCGGATGGACGGGTCCATATCTTCGAGGGCTCGGAAGAAGTTGCTTACGTCATTCCCCAGGTTTTCCTCAAGGATTGGAAGATCTTTTTCTTTTCAAGCCCCGCCCCCGGGGAAAAGGCCGATGCCGTAGCCAAGCTTTCCGACGGCACCAAGGTCTTCTTCGACGTTTCAGTCAAGTCCGAGGGCTCGGCCCTCAAGGTTCACGGCGTCATGACGCCCCAAAAGGACGTGCAGGTCCTCACCCTCCGGGAAGCGCTGTTCACGCCTTATAAGAATTGGGAGGGGGATTCCTACGACATCGGTCACGGCCCCCTGCCTATCCCCCACGCCGTGATCTCGGGGGCCGGGGTCATTGCCGACGGTTCCTCCACCATCTCCCTGGGCCCCTCGCACAAGGACGGTCTCACGATCCGATCAACATCGGCCCTCCCCTCCGTCCTCCAGGACGCCCGCCAATGGGGGCCGGATCTTTCCATCTTTTACAGGAATGACCTGTCCGGCACCCAAGTTTGGGATTGGAAGTCGGGGGAAAAAAAGGCCTTCGATTTCACCCTTTCCTTCAACCACGAGGTCGTCGTGGAAAAACCCGTTCCCCCGAAAAGCCTGGGGGTCCTCAAGGCCCAAATGGATGAACTCATCAAGCCCTATATCGACGGTGGGTGGTGCCCGGGTTTTGCCGTCGGGGTCTTATATAAGGGAGAAACATGGGTGGGCGGCTATGGAACGACCTCCCTCACCGGGGGCAAGACACCCGACGGCGACACCGAATACGAGATCGGCTCCATCACCAAGCTCTTCACCAAGCTGCTTTTCTCCGACATGGTTCACCAGGGGCTTATGGGTTTGGACGACAAAGCCCAAAGCTACCTCCCCAAGGGTGTGACCATGCCTTCCAAAGACGGCAAGGACATCACCCTATTGATGCTCTCCAACCACACCTCCCAGCTTCCCCACGATCCGGACGACGTCCATTGGGACAACACGAAAGGGAACCCCTACGAAAACTACGGTCTGGACAAGCTTTATGCCTTCCTGAACCGTTACAAGCTCACCGCCGATCCCGGGGGCAATTTCCAGTACAGCAACGCCGGTTTGGCCCTGCTGGGCAACTTCGTGGCCCAAAGGAAGGGGATATCCTGGACCGATTACGTTCAAAAAAAGGTATTGGACCCGGTCGGCATGAAGGACACCGGCGTCAGCTGGACGGCGGAGGAGCTTCCCCGCGCGGCCCAGGGCTATGACGGGGCCATGGACCCGATCCCCTTCTTGAAATGGGACAACTCGGTCGCGGTTCCCGCGGGCGCGCTCCATTCAACGGTGAACGACATGCTCAAATTGGCCCATGCGGCGTTGGAGAAGGAGGATTCCCCCTTGGCCGATATCGCCTTTGACGACACGGCCCAAAAGCTGGACTGGGGGCCTATCGTGACACATGACGGAGGAACGGATGGCTTCAATACCTCCTTCTTCGCGGACCGGAAGCAAAAAGCCGCCTTGGTCCTCTTGGGCGATTGCAGCAACGGCGTCCCCAGTGAGGTGGCTTACAAGATCAGGGGCCTGTTGAAGGGTTATGTGACGCCTGCCACCGAATTGCCCGTCTTCACCCAGCTGCCCCCGGACCAGTTGAAGCAATACGTGGGCAAGTACCATGTGGTGAAGGTGCCGTCAGGCTGGCCGACTCCCAAAGAGGACGATACCGTGGAATTGAAGGACGGATTTCTCTATTCCAAGGCGAACAAAAACTACAACCACGATGTCAAAATCGAAGCCTTGGCCAATGGGGATTTTTACCAACGTTTGCAAAGGATTGAGTTTTCTTTCACCAAGGACGCCGATGGAAAGGTCACGGGTTACGCCTTGACGGATTACCCCGATTATGTCGCCGAGAAGGTGGATTACCAGGCGGCCAAGGCCAAGACCGACGGCAGTATTCCGCCGCCGCCCTGAAAAAGGGACCGCCGGGGATTGGCTGCGGG
>JASHQZ010000295.1 GCA_030038835.1 candidate division FCPU426 bacterium | reverse complement strand
GGTGGTTCTCATGAAAGGCTCCGGCATCAAAATTTTTAAAATTATATGATAAAAATGGTCATCAAATAAATAATTATTTTGATGATTGTTAAAGAGCTTTATAGGCTTTTGTGCCTTGGGGGCCTGAATTCAGCCGGTGTTTTTGAGGACGGCCGCGATGCCGTAGATGGTCATCCGGATCGACTCCTCCGGGTCCCGGGCCACGGCCTGGCCGGGGTTGGCACTAGGCAGGCTTTACGGAAGGGCGGGTTTTGTCATTCGCCGCCGATCCGATAGCCAAACTCAAAAACCGTATAGGTAACGACCCCGCCTACGTTCTCGAATTCCGAGCCGCCGGAAAAGGAGAAGTTAGAGGCCAAACCGGAAGTGATGACCGCCGATTCCTTGCCCTGGACAAAAAATCCGCGGTTCTTTCCCACCGGAAAATCCAGCCCCAACCCGAAGGCGAACATGGGGTTGGCGTTGAGCATCGAGAGGGTCGTGGTGTAAGGGGAGTAACCCGTTTCGGTATCGGTTTGGATGCCGGAAGTGGACAAAAGGGAAAGCCCAAATCCTCCGAAGGCATAGGGTTTTACTTCGCCGTCAAAACGGTATTTGGCCGAGCAAAGGATTTCCAAGGAGTAGGTGGTTTGGCTCGCGTTTTCAATGTAAATGAACGATGTCTCGTTATAGTTATAGGAAACGCCTTGGCTTAAAGTGTAAAAATCCGCCATCAGGCCCAGTGAAAAATTCCGGTCCAACGGGAAGTAAAGGCCCAGGCCCCCGCCCGCCCCGAAGGGAGACGAATAGGTCAAGCTCGAGTTGCTCCCAAGGGCCATGCCGCCGTATATTCCGAATTCCAAGCTTCCCTTGCCGGTTTGAGGGGGATGAGCGGTAACTGCCGCCGCCACTGTGGGGGAAGCTTCCGGGATGGTTTTGTCGGATCCGGGCCCGTTTTGGGAAATGGGTGCCGGGGCGGAGCTTCCCGAAGGAACGGCCTCATTTCCGATGATTTCGATCGCCCTTTCCGCGTCGGTGTTGTCCGGGTTTAAGGCCAGGCTTACCCGGTAAGCCTGAAGGGCCATTTGGGTTTTCCCTTGTTTGAGCAGGGCGCTTCCCAAACCTTGGTAGGCCTCCCAAGAATCCAGGTTTTCCTGGATGGCCGTTTGGAAATCCTGGACGGCTTGGTCGTAATTGCCTTGCAGGTAGTCTTGAAGCCCCTGGTGGTAACTCGCCGATTCGTCGGCATGGGCTCCCGAAGCCGCCGTGAACCCGGCCATTATCAAAAGAAGGACTAAGGCAATCCTCATAAAAATGCTCCTTGCCAATTTCATTGCACCCAAATATAGCTGAAAAAATGGCTTGGGGCAGGTGGAAGTGTTAACAGGTGGTTAATATTGAACCGATGGGCGTGTTTTCCGGAGGCTAAAAAAGATACCGGTATTTTGGGGGCGGGGGCAGGTCGCAGTGTCAAGACCTGACCCCAAGGTCCCTAGCATATGGTCAATAAGGCCTATGTGGATCCAATCCGCCGGAAAACTACCCTGAACGTTTAGGGTTGGAATGTTCAGGGTAGTTTTGTGAGCAAACCACCGGAAGAGCGGCTAGGGGGGATGGCGGCCAACTTAGAAACAACCTTATTTTCCTTAATTTGAATTATCTTCCAGGAAGATAATTAAGGCCCCCGCTTCGGGGATCACCCGGTGTTCTTAAGCCCCGCCGCGATGCCGTTGATGGTCATGAGAATTGCCTCCTCCAGGTCCCGGGCCTCGGCCTCGCCGGGGTTGGCGCGGAAGCGGCGGATGAGCTCCACCTGAACGAAACTCAAGGGATCAATATAGGGGTTGCGGCGCTTGATGGATTCGTAAAGGGGCCGGTCCTTCTCCAGGAGTTCCTGGACCTGGACGATTTGGCAGACCGCCCTCACCGTGCGGTCGTACTCGACCTTGATCCGGTCGAAGATCTCGCGGCCCAAGGCCTTGTCCGGCACCAGCTCGGCGTAGCGCCGGGCAATGTCGATGTCCGCCTTGGAGAGGATCATCTGGGCGTTGTCCAAAACCGCCTGGAAAAAAGGCCACTGGGCGTATATTTCCCTCAAGGTCGAAAGCCCCTTTTCCGGCTCGGCCCTCAAGTAGTCCTCAATAGCGCCTCCCATGCCGTACCAGCCGGGGAGGGTCGTGCGGCTTTGCATCCAGGAAAAAACCCAGGGGATGGCCCTGAGGGCCCCGATGGAACGGTCGTTACTGCGGCTGGAGGGCCGGCTGCCAATGCGGTGGCGGCTGATCTCGTCAATGGGAGTGGCCGCGTGGAAATATTCGGCGAAACGGGGATGGCTGTACACCAGCGAATGATAGGCTTGGAAGGACTGCCGGGACAGTTTCTCCATGATCTGCCGCCACTCGGCCTTGGGGATCACCTCCTTGGGAGGGAAGGAAGCCCTTAAGACGGCGTTGGTGATCTGTTCCAAATGGCCGCGCGCGGTGGTGGACTCACCGTAACGGTCGCTGATGACCTCCCCCTGCTCGGTGATCTTGATGCGACCCTTCACCGTTCCCGGCGGCTGGGCCAGGATGGCGTGGCCGGCGGGCCCGCCGCCCCGGCCCACGCTGCCGCCCCGCCCATGGAAAAGGCGCAGGGCGATGCCGTGGTTCTCCGCCATGCGCGCCAACTCCGCCTGGGCCTTGTAAAGGGCCCAATTGGCCGACAGATAACCGCCCTCCTTGTTGGAATCGCTGTAGCCCAGCATGATTTCTTGGATGTCATTGCGGAGGCTCAAGTGGGCCCGGTAGGACTCGTTCTTCAAAAGCCGCTCCAACATGCCGGCCCCCCGGCGCAGGTCGTCGCCGGTCTCGAAAAGGGGCACGATGTTCAAGTGGCTGTAGTGCCCTTTCCGGTAAAGGCCCGC
>JASHQZ010000294.1 GCA_030038835.1 candidate division FCPU426 bacterium | reverse complement strand
CGATGGCTTATGACTGGGGGATTTTTTTCAAAAAATGAAAAAGATTTTAACAGGGTCGTCAAAAGGGCGACCGCCATTGTTTAAAATTCAGGAAGAGGCATTCTTGGCCTTTGCCGCGGCGCATCCGCGGGCCTGGAAAGAGACATTCATTTAAATTCGGATTTTAGTACCACGGTCTTCGCCCGTGGGTATCGACTGGAAAGAAACCATGGTGTCTTTAAAACGGATCGGATCGACCCTTATCCTCTTCTTGGGCCTCAACGCCTTCGTGGATACTTTTTTTTCCTTCGAGCGGGGAAATTTTACCGTCCGCCTGGTGCCCTACGCCTTCAAGAGTTTCCAACTTTTCCTGATGACGACGGTCGTGGTTTATTTCCTGGGTCAGCGGACCCTGCGCATCAAGGTGGAACCATTGTTTTGGCTCTTGTTTCTTTTCACCGGCGATATAGTTGTTTCAACTTTATACGCGGACGACACCGTAAATCCGACCGACCTGGCCCGAACAGTGTTTTGGGTCCTGGCGGCCCTGGCCGTCTATTTCCTGCGGCAGGCTGATTGTTTGGATGAGAAACTTTTATACCGGATGGTGGTTTTCAATTTTTTTTGGGTTTGCCTGCGGATTACGGCCTACAAACTTTTCAATATCTGGATCGGCGCCGAGGTTAACAGTGACGCAATCGGCGAGTTCACCAAGGACGGCGTGGTTAATAACCTAGGCTATAGCCTGGTTTGGCTGGCACCCCTTTACCTGGCCTTCGAGTCCAAACATCGGTTCCCAATCCTGCTCGCGGTTTTTTTCTCCATGCTGGCTTCGTTCAAGCGGGGGGCGCTGTTGGGCCTCATCTTTGGATTCCTGGCTTATTACGTTCTGAACCGGCGGGTGAAGGGACGCAACCGCGGAAGCATCGTCCCTGATTTGTTGCGGGCCTCCCTGATCCTGGCCCTGGCTGCAGGGGCGTTCTTCCTTTTCAAGGACTATATCCTGTACCGGATGGCCGATATCGACGGGGATAAGTCCTTCGGTTCTGGACGGGCCACCTTCTATCAGATCGTGCTCGACCACTGGGACAACTTCGTGGGAACGAAGAAAATGATCGGCGCCGGTTTTTTCCAAGTCATGCCCATGCTGGGCCTTTACTGGGAGGCCGCCATACCGGCCCACAGCGACTGGTTGGAAACCCTCTACGACCAGGGAATCTTGGGTGTTTCAATCCTGGCCTCCATCCACCTTTTGTTATTGGCCAAGGTTTGGCGGGCCATCCAACAGAGGGCTTCTTACGGTCCCCAGCTGGCCTATACCTACGTTATCTTCTTCCTGACCAGTGTTTACTCGATCTCGCTTTATAGCTTCGACACGGCTTGGTTCGGGGTTTCCCTTGGCTATTACCTGGGAACCGATGTTTTAGAAAAGAGGAGGCTTCCGGCGGCCGAGTCCGTTGAAACCAGCGACGAAAACAGCCCGCCCTTGGCTTCTCCCGAAGTTGCTTCCAAAGCGCCATGAACCCTCCCTCCCCGGTCCGTCACATCCTTATTTTTGAAGCTTATACCGACGCCAACATCGGTTCCGGAGCCTTGGTGGAAAACACCCTCCATCTCTTGAAAGCCAAGTACCCGGGATGTGAGGTGAGGATCATGGCCCATTACCCGGAGGCTTTTCATTTCGACGGGATTGAATCCGTCCCCGACGCCTTCGAATATCCCTATCTCAAGCCCCGTTGGTTTCAGTTTTTTTGGCTGGCCTGGACCCTCCTTTGGCTGTCTTTCGCCTATCTCCAGGCTTTTTTTTTGAAATCAAGACCCTTCATTTTTTTTAAGGAAAAGACCCGCCATTTTCAGTGGGCCGACCTTGCGGTAAGCGTGGGGGCCGAACGGCTTAACGACAATTTTGCTAAAAACCTGATCTGGTCGACTTTGAGCCTTCGGCTTTTGAAGGCCATGAGAAAGAAAGTCATCATGTTTCCCTGCACCATTGGACCGTTCCTTTATGGCCCCACCCGATCCCTTTCTTCCTATGTCCTGCGCCGGTTGGATCTGGTTTATACCAGGGACCGGCAGTCCACCCAGATCTGCCTGGAGGAGTTGGGGATGAACTCAGGCCGGGTCATCGAGACTTCCGACGTGGCCGTGTTCCAGGAGCAGGAGGGGAAGGAAAAATCCTGGGCCCTGATGTCCTCCTTCCGCGGGAAACCCTTGAGCCCCGGCACGCCTTTGGTGGGATTGAGCGTTCTGAAGTGGACCTACCGTGCCAACAAGGTTGAGACCCCCTACAGCAATTACGGATCCTACCTGCGGGAAATGGCGAAATTGGCGGACACATTGACGGAGCGCCACGGTGCCCAAATCGCCTTTTTCCCCACGAACTACAACGTGCACGGCTGCCGGGAAGACGACGTGGCAGTCTGCCGGGAAGTGATGGCAAGGATGGAAAGGAAAGGGGAGGCCTTCGTCATTGACCGCCTGACGACCCCCCGCGAGTTCAAGGGCCTCCTAGCCTGTCCGTACGTCAACGTGGTAACCCGTATGCACGCGTGCATCCTTTCCACGGGAGCGGGGATCCCTACTCTTTCGGTTAACTACCTTTTCAAATTAAGGGAATACATGGAATCGCTGGGGTTAGGCGAGTTTTCCGTGGACATCGAGGAATTCCGCGTCGAAGCCCTGTTGTCGGCCTTTGAAAGGATGTGGAAGGAGAGAGATTTTTGGGCCGAACATATCGTCAAGGCCATTGACCTCAAGAAGAAATCCTTGACCGAAGCCTTGGGGAGGATGGATTCATTCCTTCCATAGCCCGCCGAAAACGATTCAACGGGCCGTCTTGACGCCGCCACTTCTCCCCCCGATTACCGGATGTAACCCTTAAATAACCGCAATTTATTTGATTCCTGAACCGGTTCCGGTTAAAACAGTGCACCCTTTCCTGTTCTTGAGACCTTCCGGTCAACCCGGTGTTTGGAAGATATTGATTTTATGAAGATCGCCCATGTCGTATTAAAAACCTTGCCCTTTGGCGGCGGGGTCGAGAAATACATTGAGGAAATCGGCCCCCGCCTCGTGCAGAAGGGCCATGAGATCGTGGTCTACACCATGCGCCATTACGGGAATCCCCCGGTGAACTACAAGGGCATGCGCCTCAAGGCCGTTCCCGCCCTGGCCACCAAGACGGGCGAAAAAATAACCTCCGCCTCTTGGGCCACGCTGGACGCCTGCCTGAAGGAAAAACCGGACGTGATTCATTTTCATTCCTTCACCCAGCAGACCACCTTCTTTCCCAAGTGGTTCGGCATCCCGGTGCTGGTCCAGGGCCATGGGCTGGAATGGAAGAGATCCCGGTGGAGCCCGGCGGGCAAGGCTTTCCTGAAAATGAGCGAATGGATCATGGTGCATTCAGCCGACCGCCTCACGGTCGTTTCCCAGGTGCAGCAGGCCTACTTGAAGGAGAAATACGGGAAGGAAAGCGCCTATATCCCGACCGGCATCAATCCCCCCCGGCGGGTGGAGCCTTCGGAAATCACACGTTTGTGGGGGTTGAAAGGGAGGGATTATTTCCTTTCCGCAGGTCGACTGGTCCCGGAAAAGGGAATCCACACCTTGATCGAGGCCTACCAAGGCCTGGGTGCTACGGGTCTCCGGCTGGTCATCGCGGGCGACGCAGGGCACGAGAAAAAATACTTCCGGAGGCTCCAGGACCTCTCTCGAGGCAACCCTAACATCCTCTTTATCGGTTACGTGACCGGACAATCCTATGCCGAGCTCATGTCCAACGCCTACACTTTTGTGCTACCCTCGGAGTTGGAGGGCCTGCCAACGGTGCTGCTGGAGGCCCGGAGCTACGGCAATTGCTGCGTGGCCAGCGACATCGCCGAAAACCGGGAGGCCATGGGGGGCCAGGGCCGCACTTTTCCCGTGGGGCGAGCCGCGGACCTGAAGGACCTCCTCAGGGGGTTGGCCGCCGACCCGCAAGAGGCTTCCCGCCTGCGGACCCTGGCATCCGAGGGGCTTTTGGATTCGTTCCATTGGGACAAGATCGCCGAGCAATTCCATCATCTTTACGGGCAAATGAGGAAGGCCAAGGGTCAGGGGACATGAGAATCCTCTACGCCAACAAGTACTATTACCTGAAGGGAGGCAGCGAAAGGGTACTCTTCACGGAGATCGAACTGATGAAATCCCGCGGGCACACGACGGCCATTTTCGCATCCCATCACCCCCGCAACGAACCCTCCGAATTCTCGGATTTTTTCGCGGAGGAGGAAAATTATTTCAACGCGAACCTGGCGCACAAGGCCAAGGCCACGGTCAAAATCGTCTATTCCCTTGAAACCCTACAAAAGTTCGGCGAAGTCATCGACGCTTTCAAGCCCGATCTCATCCACGCGCACAATATCTATACCCAACTGAGCACAGCGGTCCTGGACGCCGCCGCTAAGCGGAGGATTCCAGTGGTCCTCACGGCACATGACTACAAGCTGGTGTGCCCTTCCTGTATGATGCTGGACCGCGGGAAGATTTGCGAAAAATGCATCGACGGCCGCTATATCCACTGCTTCCTCACGGGCTGCCATAAAGAAAGCCGCGTGGCCTCGGCCGTATACACGGTGGAGAGCTACTTCAACGCCTGGTTCAAAAAATATGATTCAGTGAAGAAATTCATCTGCCCTAGCGACTTTATCAAGTCCAAGCTGGCCCACCGGTTTCCCGAAAGCCGAATGACGATCCTCGCCAATCCCGTGGACTTATCATCCTATGATCCCGCGTTCGAGGATGATGGCTACTACCTGTTCACGGGCCGCCTTTCCAAGGAAAAGGGGGTTTTGACCCTCATCCAAACCTTTAAGGAACTGGGCCTGCCGCTCAAGATCGCCGGAACCGGCCCTTTGGAGGCGGAATGCCGCGGAATGGCGGCGGGTTCTTCTAACATCGAGTTGGTAGGTTATAGAACGGGCAAGGATCTGGAAGCACTTTTCCAAGGCGCCCGCGCCTGTGTGGTGCCTTCCGAATGGTATGAAAACGCCCCACTGGCGGTCATTGAGCCCCTGGGTTACGCCAAGCCCGTGATCGCGGCCCGCATTGGCGGAATCCCCGAACTGATGCGGGACGGTGAAAGTGGGTACCTCTTCAACGCTTTTGACCCGGAGGACTTGAAGGGCAAGGTGCGGCAACTCCATGGGCTTTCCACCGGGGATTACGCCGCCCTGTGCCGCAAAGCCCGGGAATGGGCCTTAGCGCAGTTTTCCCCCCAACGGCATTACGAGGGCTTGATGAGCATTTACCAAGAAGCCCTCTCGAAGAATTAGTTCTTCTAGGAAAAAGCTATGGATCCCTTGAGCAAAAACCATCCGGCTTGGAAAGCCCTCCATTGGACACCCCTCGCCGGCCTTCTGGGACCAGTACCGTACTACGGACGGGGTAGTACCTTGAACGGATGCCGCTACCTGAGCAGCCAAAGCGTGAGGCGTTCCCTGGACGAGTGTGAAACCTGGAAAACCCTTATCCCCTGGCCGGGAGACAAAGGACCAGACGGCGGCTTGGAATTCCAATCGTGCAGGTGCAACCGGTAACGAGGTGGCTTTATTCCGCAGGAAGCTGTTTCGGCCTTTGGCGGTAACCGCCGCCCCAGTCTGGCGAATGATCAAGCCTTTGTTTCTGTTTTTTCGGCGGAACGGAGGAAAGAAAGGGCGGCTGAAACATTGGGAAAACTTTGGATCAAAATACGGAGCTCCAGCAATTCGTAGGCGTTCAACACCTCGCCCTTCATGCCGGACAAAAGGAGAATCCCCCCCATGGATTTGACGCGGCGGGCGAGGATCAAGAAAACGCTCCAACAATTACTGCTGATATAAGTGGTATCCGAAAGGTCTAATATCACCTTTTTGCCACATTTGGGAATAACGGCTTCAAATTGTTCCTCCAATCTCGGAAGGGTTGCCATGTAGAGGCGTCCCTGGATGCGGAGGAGAACGCTTTCGGGAGTGGGTGTTTCGACCTGGATAAAGATATCAAAGTCCGTCATTGAGTCGCCTCTTTACGGGGTTGCAACCCCATACCCATTGCGATCCCCAAGAAACGGATCGGGTCAACCAGCGTAAAACACTAAACTTTTTTCCAAGGCGTAGTTTCCCGGAGGTGGGGTAGGAAAATCCCATCGCTTTTAATAACACTTCTAAGGTAACAGTATAGTTTAAATTCCTTTTAAATGCATTGTTAATGACCGGTAACCGCCCGTTTTTTCCTTCCCGAAAAAATTAAACCGTTTCTGAATTTTGGGATGGAGGGAGTTCTTCACCCCACCCTTCCCATTATTGTTCAGCATATGTCGTACCAAATCCTGGAAAAATTAAAGGCCACAAAAATTTCAAAAATTAGGGTAAAAAAAACGTGAAACCCCAAATTACAAGACCGAAAAAGCCCCGCTACGACTAGTTGGTGCAAGAAAAATTACGAAAATCAATTTAAGGGGATATGAGGAAACCTGTGGATGAACGAACAAATTTGTAGACCCTAAAATCTTTTTCCAGATTTTCAACAGGTGTAATACCCTATTCGGAAACTCCCCAGTGCTTTGAAAAAATCGTTAGGTTTTGGTGAGGATTTATTTGATTCCGATGATTTTGACGCCCAAAAGAATCTGAATCGGTAGAAAACGAACTCCGGATTTCACCGACCGCAGAGTCATCTTTTCCAGAACCGACTCCAGACCCAGTGCCAGGAAAAGGGTGAACGGCAATAAAAGCCAGCTCCAAGCCATTGGATCCTGGGAAAGCCCATTTTAGGTTTCTTAATTTATGCCCGTGTATTCCTTGCAAGTGAAAGCCCTGGGCGACGTCGTCGAATCGCCTGGAAATGTCATGGAGGCTGGATAGGCAGTTGGGCGTCACGCAGACGTGGATTCCGCTCACCCGGGATGGATGTTTTGATTATTTTTTTTACCAAAATGTTGCTTTTAATTCTCAAATATAAATATACTATTGTTTCAGGTTAAATTTGACAAACAGAGCCAATAGACGGCAAGAAAGGCAAAATGATGAGCAGCAAATACCCGAATCCTAAAATCCGATTTGCCAGCATTATCACCACTTATCGGTGCAACGCAAAATGCGTTATGTGTGATGTGTGGAAGTATCCCACACGCCGCTCCGAGGAAATCCAACCTGAGGAACTCAAGTCGCTGCCTGACGACATGGAGATGGTCAATGTTACGGGAGGGGAACCATTTCTACGGGAGGATCTGGAAGCGATTATCACCACACTCAAACCGAAATCACGCCGAGTTGTTATCAGCACCAACGGTTATTTCGTCGATCGCATCCTGAAATTGGCGAAAAAACATCCCTGGATCGGCATCCGCATTAGCACAGAGGGCTTGCCCAAGGCTAACGATGAGATAAGGGGAATGGCGGATGGTTTCGACCACAGTATCAGGGCTTTGGCTGAGCTCCGAAACATGGGAGTTAAAGACATTGGTTTTGGAATCACGATTTCCGACAGAAACATTAAGGACCTGATGGAACTTTATCATTTGTCGAAGATGATGGGGATGGAATTCGCTACGGCCGCTGTTCACAATTCCTTTTATTTTCACAAAATGAATAACGGACTCGCGAATCCTCAGGCCGCCATTGATGAGTTGCAGAAGCTGATCAAGGAACTCCTCGAATCAAACCATATCAAGGACTGGTTTCGGGCTTATTTCAATCACGGACTCATCAACTACATCAAGGGCCAGCCCCGCTTGCTGCCGTGTGAGATGGGCCATGATTCTTTCTTCCTGGATCCATACGGTGAAGTGTTCCCTTGCAATGTTATGGAAGAAAGCATGGGTAACTTCCGGGAGCAAAGCTTTGAAGATGTATGGTATAGCGAGCGGGCGGAGGAAGTCCGAGACAAGGTGAGAAAATGCCCCAGGAATTGCTGGATGGTGGGTTCGGTTTCCCAACAGATGAAAAAATACATCGCCAAGCCGGCGTCCTGGGTGTTGGATAAAAAACTGAGGGGGTACAACGAGGAGGAAACAATGCCGGTTGATTTGCCCCACCCGGTTTTGAACGAGGCGCCTAAACCATGGACCGTCAACGAATTGTTTTATCAAAAAGTCCAAGAAATGAAGGCCAATGGCGGAAAAAGGGTGGAAGTGAATGTGCACCGTGAATTGAATGTCCAAAAAGAAAAAATAAAAACCTAGAAGATTATTTTGGATTCATTTTTGCAGTGATATTTTAAATTTAATTTGTCGTTTGCTTTCAATTTTTTTGGAAAAATCCTGCTATTAATTTGCAAGAGTTAGACGCCTAACCTGATAATCAAAAGGACATGAAAATTCAAAAAAGTTGGTAGTTTGAGGTTGCGAAACGCGCAACGGGATTTTAGTAAGTTATGCTCAAGAGCCCAATGGATCATAAAATCCCCTCGCCAACTCCTCTTGGTAGGCTTTGTTGTTTCCGCATTATCCCCTTTGGGCCAGCCCTCGCATGCGGGCTGGCCTTTTTCCCTTCACTGGCCCAGTCCGCCGTTTCCCTGTGGCAGGCGCTGCCGCTGATCAGCCAGGCAAGCCTGAGCGCGGGCAACAGCGGAGGCGAGGGTTGCCAGGTGATCCAGAATTTCGCCATCGACTCCACCGGAACCTTCCTGATGATGGGCACCGACGTCGGCGGCATCTTCCGCAGTACCAATGGAGGAACCAACTGGCAGCCGGCGAACGTGGGGTACACACCCCGGGGAGGCTGCGCCTTCGCCATCGATCCGAACAATAACCAGAGGGTGCTGGCGGTAGGCTGTAGCGGCAGCGCCGAGAATTGGGACGGTCTGTGGCTTTCCACCAACCAAGCCGCCTCCTGGAGCCCGGTGCAGGAAGAAGACTTCCAAGGTTCGGGGACCTACCACGACAGCGTGGCTTTTGACGCCTCCAGCGTCACGGTGTCGGGAGGGACAACCTTCAGCGCCGTGGCCTACTGGGTGAACTACTCGGACGGAGGAGGGGGATTGTGGAAATCCACCACCGGGGGTAATAGTTGGAGCGAAATCCAAACCTCGTTTGCTGACGGCATCGTAAAGGTAAACCCTTCGAGTGGCGCGGTGTACGTGGCCACGGCCAACGGGTTCTTCGTGAGCACCAACGGGGGAAGCGGCTTCACGCAAGTCGTTTCAGGCCCGGTGCTGGGCCTGGACGTCATCGCAACCCAGCCCAACAACGTCTACATCGCCGAGCCCAATGGGGTCTATGTTTCCACCAACTCAGGGCAAAGCTTCACCCAAGAGGCCGACACGGGCCTGCCCACCACCTATTCACCGGGCCTGAGGAACCTCAAGGTGAGCCCGGCGAACCCCAACAACATGCTCATCGACGTGGACCAGGGCGTCTACTACGAGCAAAGTTACTATTACTCCACCAACGGGGGAAGCAGCTGGTCGGCCTGCGCGTTAAATTCCACCCAAAGTTTCATTCCCATGAACGTCCGGGAATGGTTTTTCGCCTGGAGCCCAACGAACGCCAACCAGGCCTGGGCTTGCGGCGGGGATTTTATCAGCCAGACCACCGACGCCGGGGCCACTTTTTCCTGGTCCAACAACGGCTACAATGATTTCACCTGCACGGGGATTTTCAACTTTAACGCCCAAAACCCCAGTCTGTTGCTGGTAACCAGCCAGGACTATAACTCGGCCTTCACGGCCGCCGCCACGGCTTCATCCCCGGCTTGGCAGTACTTGAACGTGTCGGGCCAGGGATGGGGAGGTTATAACTATGCGGGTTACGCTATCAGCCCCAGCGTCCTTGTGTCGGGCAATGCGGCTTCTTGGTACGCACCAGCCACCTTGATGGTCTCTACCAATGGGGGCGGCAGTTTCACCAGCACCGGCCTGGTGGGGAACAACACCCAGACGGCCTGCGGGGACCCGGTGAGCGCCACGGTGGCCTTTTGGGACCAGTACATCACCACTAACGGTGGAAACAGTTGGTCGACCATGACCAACTGCCAGGGGGTTTTCACCTACGATTCTAATCCCAGCCCGACGTCTACCCCTGAGTTGTTTGGGGCCAATGGTTCGACGGTGGTCGGATCCACCAATCACGGAAGCACTTGGAATAATATTGTCGCCGTTTCAGGAACGGTGGAGGATGTAGCCTATGATTGGATGAATAAGAAGCTTTATATCATTTCCGGAGATACTTGGTCCCTCTACGCTTATCCTCTCCCCAATGGACCCTTGACGAATATTTCTTCCAACTCCAGTTGGCCTCAAGACAACGAGGGAAATCAAAACGTGGTATCGGTTGCGGTCGACCCGGTGAATCCGGATATCGTGTATACAGGGACCAATGCTGGGATCTATATCTCCAACCAAGCCGTGCGCCGGTCGGTGGACGCGGGCCAAACCTGGACGACTTTAACGATGCAGCCGGGGGATACGGGCTTGGATGGGGGCCAAGAATCGATGTGCGTGCGGGTGAACCCGGTGACGCGGTGGCTTTTCTCGACAGGCTCCTGTTTCGGGATTTGGCAGTATCCGCCGCCGGCATCGGGGTCGCCCACGCCCACGGCCACCCCCACGCCCACCAACTTGAACGGTTACACTTCAACACCCACCTTGACGCCAACCGTCACAAAAACGCCGACCCCCACACCGACTCATTTGAACGGCTACACTTCCACCCCGACCGCCCTGCCCAGCATCGGGCCGTTCTCGGGAAACGTGGGAATACCGATCCCTTATCCCAACCCCATTCAAGGCCAGGATTCCTCCGTCCAGGTTGAACTTCAATTCAAAACCAGTGACACTCATGCACGCCTGGAAGTGATCACCTTGGCTGGCCGCAAGGTCCGTGAGATGCTCCTGGGAACCGCCCAGGCAGGCACTCTCACGGTGACCTTGCCACTGACCGACACTTGGGGCACGCCCCTGGCCAATGGGGTTTACTACCTGGTGGTCAGGACAACCACTCACCAGGCGGTCGGGAAAATGCTGATCCTGCGCTGAGCACCATAAGCTCAGGCCCGGATTTTTCCGTCTCGGCCGGAGCCCTCTTTGATCCTTTTTTGAAACTTGTCCTTCAAAAAGGCCTGCCCAGCCGTTAAAGTAGGGACCCAACGAAAGGGTCCAGGATGGAACAAGCGGAAAAAGGGAACCTTAAGATCCTAGGGAATGAGGTTTTCAAATCCAACCTTCCCAAGATCAAGGATATTCCCGTGCTGATGTTCCACCGCGTCGTGGAAACGATTCCCGAAGGCTCCCTGTACGACATCCACTTCACTGTGCAAAACATGGAGAAGCTGATGTCTTTCCTCAAGGCACGGGGTTTTGAGACGGTCTCTTTCGGGGATCTGCTCACCCACCCCGTTCCCCCAAAGCCTGTTCTCCTCACTTTCGACGACGGTTACGAGGATAATTATCTCCATCTTTTCCCATTGTTGAAAAGGCACGGGATGAGGGCGGTGATCTTCCTTTTGGGAGATAGAACCGTTGCTTCCAACGTTTGGGATGCCGATAAGGGAGTCCCCAAGGCTCCGCTGATGCGAAAAGACCAGATCCTGGAAATGGCGGAAAGCGGGTTGGTGGAATTCGGCGCCCATAGCATGACCCATGCCGACTTGGTCGCACTAGCCCCGAGGGAAATGGAAAGGGAGATCCGGGAAAGTAAAAGGACGCTGGAGGAGCTTTTGAAAAAACCGGTTTTCACTTTCGCCTATCCTTACGGACGTTTCAACGATTCCGTAAAAGGGGCCGTGGCGAAAGCGGATTATTTTTTCGGCCTCGTGGTGGAATGGGGGCCGGATGATTTCGGCCGGGATTTGATGGAAATCCGCCGGGTCTGCCTTTCCCCGGACGCGGGACCGATGGAAT
>JASHQZ010000293.1 GCA_030038835.1 candidate division FCPU426 bacterium | reverse complement strand
GTCCGGCTTTCCGCAACGGAATGGAAGGAAGGCGGTTGGACCATTGAGGATTCGGTGGAGCTGTCCAAGATGATAAAGAAAGAAGGCGTGGACCTGATCGACTGTTCCAGCGGCGGAAATGTGCCGGGAGTCAAGATTCCCATAGTGCCCGGCTACCAGGTTCCCTTGGCGGAAAAGGTGAGGAAAGGCGCCGGAATTCCCACGGCCGCGGTAGGGCTCATCACAGGCGCGGCCCAAGCCGAGGAAATCCTTCAAAGCGGTACGGCGGACTTGGTGTTCCTGGCCCGGCAAATGCTGCGCGACCCCTATTTCCCACTGCACGCAGCCAAGGAACTGGGAGTGGAAGTGAAATGGCCGAATCAGTATTTGCGCGCAAGCCGCTAAAGTCAGCTGTGAGCTGCCAACTGTCGTTAGAGCGTTTTATGGGTTCCATCGCAATAGGGCTTGTTCCCCGAATGTTTGCACTGGCAAAGGTGAGCGGTTTTGGCCTCCCCCGCCGTGAAAACAATAGGCCTGAAGGGCGCGTGCGCCTTGTGGGACCCGTCGCAAAAGGGCTGGCTTTCCGAATGGCCGCAGGCGCACCAAGCATAAGTCTTCCCCGCTTCCAGCTTCACTTCGGCGGGAAATTTATGGGCAATATTCGGCTCGGACATGACAGCCTCCTTAAAAGAAAATGATTTGAGGCATCATCTTAAAAAGCTTTCCGCCAAAGATAAATCCCCCATATTTTTATAGAGTTACGGAAAAGTTACTTATACACCGGTGAAAAACCATTCCTGGAGCCCTTATTATAGGCCCCATTAACCTTCAAGAGGTGACTATGAAAGCCATCGCCGTATTCCCATCCTCCAAAAAGGTAGATTTGATCGACGCCCCCGAACCGGCCCTCCAAGGACCCAACGACGTCAAGCTCAAGATGCTGGACATAGGTGTCTGCGGCACGGACAAGGAAATCTGCTCCTTCGAGTACGGCAACCCGCCGGCGGGTTCCGACTACCTGATTCTCGGGCACGAATCCCTGGGACGGGTGGTGGAGGTTGGCCCGCAGGTGAAAACCCTGAGGCCCGGCGACCTGGCCATGCTGGTCGTGCGGCGGCCCTGCGGCGATCCCAACTGCGTGCCCTGCAGCGTCATGCGGCAGGATTTCTGCGTGACCGGCCGTTTCAAGGAGCGGGGCATCAACGGCCTCCACGGCTTCATGACCGAGGCCGTGGTGGACGAGGAAAAATACATGAACCCGGTGCCCGCGGAGCTTCGCGAAGTGGGCGTTCTCACCGAACCCCTGACCATCGCGGAAAAGTCCCTTTTCCAGGTTTGGGACATCCAGGCCCGGCTTCCCTGGGCCTGCCGCCACGACCAGCACCCCCACCGCAAGGGCGAGAAAATCCCGCCCGAGGAAATCGGCTATCCCCACAACGCGGTGGTATTGGGAGCGGGTCCGGTGGGGCTCTTGGGAGCCATGCTCCTTTGCGCCAATGGGTTCAAGACCTTCGTTTATTCCAAGGAAGCCGCGGGAAGCCCCAAGGCCCTCCTGGCCCAACAGATCGGAGCCGCCTATATTTCCGGATCCACCACGCCCCTGGACCAACTGGCGCGGCAGGTGGGCAACGTGGACCTGGTTTACGAGGCCACCGGCGCCTCGCGCCTGGCCTTTGAGATGCTCAAATACCTGGGAACCAACGGCGTCTTCGTCTTCACGGGCGTCCCGGGCCGCAAGGCGCCCATCGAGGTGGACACGGACCTTTTGATGCGGGATATCGTTTTGAAAAACCAGGTGGTGGTGGGGTCGGTCAACGCTGGAAAAAACGCCTATGGGAAGGCCATCGAGGACCTGGCCCTCTTCAAGGCCCGCTGGCCCAACGCCCTCAAGGCCGTCATCACGGGCCGTTTCGCCCCGGAAAAGCACAAGGATTTGCTGTTGGGCGATCCTGGGGGGATTAAAAACATTATTAGCTTTGAATGAAAAATTTCCCGGCAACGACACGAAGTGCGGCGTAAAAACCTTCCATGAATTAAAATGGGGTCCGTCTTCTTTCCGCCTTTGCGGTGAAAAAAACCGTTGGAAGAGGAATCTTGGCTTTGCCCATTAATAAAGAAACCGAATGGCTGGAGACGGACGGCCTGGGCGGCTTCGCCATGGGGACCACCAACGGCATCCGCACCCGGCGCTACCATTCCATGCTCATCGCCGCCACCACGCCGCCCACGGGCCGCATGGCGCTGGTCAAGAGCCTCGACGCCTGGGTGGAGATGGACGGCGGCCTTTTCCACCTGAATTCCCACATGTATTTCCCGGGGGTCGTCTCCCCCAACGGGGCGGAGTCCATCGAGTCCTTCCAAAGAGAGCCATGGCCCAAATGGGTTTACCGCCTTCCCCGGGGCATGACGCTGGAAAAAGAAGTCTTCATGCCCCACGGCCAGCCGGCGGTGGTGGTTTCCTGGAAGCTTTTGAACGCCAAGGAGCCCGTGCGGCTTTCGTTGAGGCCCCTCCTTTCCTTTAAGGACTACCATTCCCTCCAACATGAGGATAAAAACTTCAAGTTCGACGCGGAGGTTTTCGAGAAGTGCGTCTTCTGGAAGCCCTATCCCACCGCTCCCCCTTTGGCGGCTTTCCACAACGGCCACTACTTCCACCAGCCCGACTGGTACCGTCAGTTCCTTTACGAGCAGGAACAGGAGAGGGGCCTGGACAGCGTGGAGGACCTGGCCACCCCCGGCCTTTTCCAATGGAACTTCTCCAAGACCCGGGCCATCCTTGTTTTGAGTGCGGAACCCGGGAAGCCCTCTTCACCGGACCAGTTGAAGGTCGTTGAGGAGCTTTACGACCGCTACCGCACGCAGGAAGAGGAGCGCCGCAAGGCCTTCGCCACTCCCCTGGCCCGCTCGGCGGACAATTATTTCGTGAAGCGGGACCACGGCGAGACCGTGATCGCGGGCTACCCCTGGTTCACGGACTGGGGCCGGGACACCTTTGTTTCCATCCGGGGCTTGGGAATCGCCACGGGCCGACTCGCCGAAACCCGGAAGATCCTCTTGGAATGGGCCAAAGCCATCTCCCAGGGCATGGTGCCCAACCGATTTCCCGACTCGGGCGAGGCGCCCGAGTACCACTCCGTGGACGCCTCCCTCTGGTATATCATCGCGGTTTACGAATATTTGAAGGCGGCGAGGGAAGGCAACATCACCCCGAAGGACTGGAGCGAGTTCCAGGCTCCGGTGGAGAAGATCCTCCAGGGTTATTCCCAGGGCACCCGCTGGGGCATCCAGGCGGATTCGGACGGGCTTTTGTGGTCCGGGGAGGGGGACGAATCCCTCACTTGGATGGACGCGCGCGTGAACGGCCGCGCCGTGACGCCCAGGGTGGGAAAGCCCGTGGAAGTGGAAGCCTTGTGGCTGAACGCCCTTTGGGTGGGAGGCCATTTTTCCGAGGCCTGGGAAGCCCTCTTTAAAAAGGGCCTGACGTCCTTCCAAAACCGGTTTTGGAGGGGGGCGGGCGGTTACCTTTACGACGTGGTGGACGTGAACCGGAATCCGGGCACGGGCGACGGCTCGTTCAGGCCCAACCAGGTTTTGGCCGTGGGCGGCCTGCCCCTGACCCTTTTGGACGATGGAAAAGCCAGGCTGATGCTGGACGCCGTGGAGCAAAAACTCTTAACGCCCCTGGGCTTGCGCTCCCTGGCGCAGGGGGAGCCGGGCTACCGAAGGCGCTATGAGGGCGGGGTGGTGGAGCGAGACAGCGCCTACCACCAGGGCACGGTCTGGCCCTGGCTCCTGGGGCCCTTCGTGGAAGCCTGGGTGCGGGCTCGGGGGAACACGGCGGGGGCCAAGCTGGAGGCGCGCGGGAGGTTCCTGGAACCGCTCCTTGCCCAGTTGGACCGGGGCGGGCTGGGCCACCTGCCGGAACTGGCCGACAGCGAGACGCCCTTCCGCCCCCGCGGCTGCCCCTTCCAAGCCTGGTCCCTGGGCGAGGCCGTCCGGCTGGATCAGATCGTCTTAAAATGATGAAAACCAAAAGCCAACACGAAGCCGCAAAGAAAAACGAGATTTTAAGAAAATAAAAGAATTTCTTAGAGTCTTCGTGACTTCGTGTTGGATGTTTTTGGCCCTTGAAGGAGTTCCATGGCGCTCGACCCCGAATCCGAACGGCTCAACCTATTCATCGACGGCCACCACCCATGGAAAAAATGGGGGACCTACCTTTCCGAGCGGCAATGGGCCACGGTGAGGGAGGACTATTCCCCCAACGGCACCTGCTGGGACTACTTCCCCCACGACCAGGCGCGCAGCCGGGCCTACCGCTGGGGCGAGGACGGCCTCTTGGGCCTTTGCGACAC
>JASHQZ010000292.1 GCA_030038835.1 candidate division FCPU426 bacterium | reverse complement strand
AAGGCATTACCCCCAAGCCGACTTGGGGGCAACCCTGCGGCTCGCCCAAGCTGTCCTGGCCCTTCCTTTTTTCGTGGCCATGACCCGGGATGACTTGCAGGATATCGCCAATGTCTTGGGAAATTTTTCCGGAAAAAATAACTTCGCCGCCTGATTTCCTGCCTTGCTCCTGGAGTCCTATTCATAGGATTTGCGGTGATTATCCCCTAAAAAAACGTAAAACAAAAAGGACTCAACCGCCGATCAAATCCGATGGACGCCGATAAGTTTAAAAAAGCTTTAAACTATAAGCCGATATCGGCGTTTATCGGTCGTTATCGGCGGTTAAATGATTTGGCTTTTAGGCCCTGATTTCAGGTTTACGTGCCTGAAGGGGACAATCGTCAACGGTTGAACCGGGCCAATTGCCGCCGAAAGCGATTTTTTCGGAGCCATGCCAGTAAAGGGTTTCCCAACTTTTCCCCGCTGCCCGCCGTTTGCCGGATCATTTTCGGGTAAAATGAATCATTAAAAGGCTTTAACAAATTCTCTCACCACGAAGTACACGAAGCCATTCGAGAGCCTCGTGGCCCTGAGTCAAACCGAAGGGTTAAACCATGTTGTTTTTTCAAGGGTTTTCATGCCTCACTTTGTGCACTTGGTGCCCTTTGTGGTAAGAGTTTGGGTTTCTGTTAGGGGTTCTAAGGAGTTTTTGTGAACTGGCTCGAATCTTTTTTGAAGACAAAAAATCGGGAAAACGCCGGCCTGGAACGGGTGATGGTGGAAATGTCCAAAAATCCCGACCTCAAGCTGCGACGGATTCTTTACCGTGAATTGCTCAAAAGCACCCTTCTCCTTCCGACTCCGGTATGGCCGGAATCAACCTCAGCGGAGCGGCCCCTTCAAAAACTCCAAGTGGTGACAGTGCCGGGTTCCACGGGCGAAGCGGCTTGGCTGGCCTTTACCAGCCGGGAGGCCCTGTGCCTATGGAAGGGAGTGGGGGACTGCCCCTATGTGGCCGTGGAGGGCGGCCCCCTTTTTACCTTGGCGGTCCAAAACCGGGTGGATCATATCCTGGTCAATCCTTGCGGCCCCGTGGGCGGAAAAATCACCCGGGTGGAGTTGGAAATGCTGGCCGAGGGAACCTTTCCGGCCGAGGGCGGCTCCCAGACCCATGGGGTCCAGGCCCGCGAACAAACCCGCATCCGTATCGGCAAGCCGGCCCACGACCCGGATCCTGAATTGGTGGAATACCTGCGGGAAAAACTATCCCAAAGCACCCAAGTGACGGCGGGGTACCTGGTGGCTATGGCCATCGGCGGAGGCCTGCCCCATTTGGTGCTGGGAATCCAGTTTGAGGCTGTGCCCCGCCGCGAGGAGGTCAAACCCGTGATGGAAATCCTCGGCGGAGGCGTCCGTGCCTACCTGAAGAAAGACGAATTCCTTGACATGGTTCCTTTGGATCCTAAACACGAGTGGTTTGAGACCATTCAAAACTACGGCGTGGCGGTTTACAAGAAATCAGGGTAACGATTCGGTTCCAGGACAAATCAGGCGTTTTCGCATAAAATCGGTGATTCAAGGAGGCTGTCATGAAAACCACAACCTATAAATCTTCGGGCGTAAATATCGACGCGGGCAACGAAACCGTGGACCGCATCAAGAAACAAGTCGCCTCGACTTTCAATGAGAACGTCCTTTCCGACATCGGCCTTTTCGGAGGCCTCTACGAGCTTAAAACCAAGGAATACAAAAAGCCCGTTTTAGTGGCTTCCACCGACGGGGTTGGCACCAAGATCCAGATCGGCGTAGCCATGGGCAGGTATAAAACCCTGGGCCAAGACATGGTGGGGCATTCCATCAACGACGTCCTGGTGCAGGGCGCCAAGCCCCTGTTCTTCCTGGATTACATCGCGGCGGGAAAGCTGAACCCCGCAGTGGTGGAGGAGATCGTCTCGGGAATGGCCGAGGAATGCCGAAAGGCGGGGGTGGCCCTGATTGGCGGCGAAACCGCCGAAATGCCCTCGGTTTACCGGGAAGGGGATTACGACATCGCGGGCACCATCGTGGGCGTGGTGGAAAAGAAGGGCATCATCCGGGGGGAGGAAGTGGCTCCCGGAGACGTCTGTATCGGCCTGCCTTCCGTTTCGCTCCACACCAACGGGTATTCCCTGGCCCGCAAGATCGTCACCGAGGTGGTGGGGTTGAAGTACACAGACCGCGTGCCCGAGCTCAACGGCGTCATCGGCGATATCCTCCTCACCCCCCATAAGTCCTATTTCCACGAGATTTACCCCATCCTGGATGAAGTCAACGTCAAGGCCATGGCCCATATCACGGGCGGTGGCCTCATTGACAACCCTCCGCGCGTGCTGCCTGAGGGCTGCCGAATCCGTTTTAAGGAAGGCAGTTGGAAGGTGTTGCCGGTCATCGATTGGCTGATCAAACGGGGGAATGTGCCTAAGGAAGACGCCTACCGAACCTTCAACATGGGCTTGGGTATGGTGTTGATCGTGGGTCCCAAGAAGGTGGAAAAGGCGTTGCGGAAACTCCGTAAAAACGGAGCCAACCCCTCGGTGGTCGGTGAGGTCGTGGCGGGCAAAAAAGGCGTTGAATTCATCTAAAATCAGTTCTGAGTTTTGAGTTTCGCAAGTTTTTGAGCTGTGGTTCAAAAACTCACATTAACTTAAAATAAAAATTTAAAATTGATTGTCCAAGAGGTTTTCTTTTTGGATAAGGCCCTCCTGACGCTCCGGCGGTGGTTGTGGTGCCTGGCCATCGCCGCTGTCATCCTGGTGCCGTCCTTCCGCGACGTGGACTACAAATCCTACGCGGTTTCCATCGGTTTTTTCCTTCTCCTTTTGTTGGAAGCTGTCCTTTTTTCCATAAAACCTGAAATTTCCTTTTCACCCCTGGAACCCTATCTGGCACTTTATGTGGGCTGGACCTGCCTTTCCTATTTATGGAGTCCGGTGGACCTGGCGGCCTCGGAGTATTTGGGCCGTTTTTTGCCTTGCGTCGGCCTTTATTGGTTGATCCGGCAAAGGCCTGAGGAATCGAAAGGGCCAGCCCCGCTTTGGGTTTGGATGGGATTGGCTTTCCTGACCGCCCTTTATGGTTTCCTACAGAAAATGGGCTTGGATTTCGTGGCCCTTTACGCCCAAAACGGGTCCTCGGCGAGGATTTTCGCCACCTTTGGAAACCCCAATCTTTACGCGGCTTTCCTGGTCCTGACGGTGCCGGTCCTTTTAAGCCGCCCCCAACGGAAAGGGAACTCTTGGGTAGGGGTGTTCCGGATCCTATTTCCTGTTTTTCTTTTCGCCGCCCTGGTTTTGACCCAAAGCCGCGCCGGATACATCGGATTCCTCATGGAAACGATTTTGATCGGCTATTTTCTCGCAGGCCAGGCCTGGAGGATCCCCGCGTGGCGTTGGGCCATGGCGGCCTTTGCCCTGTTGGTCCTGATGGGAGGGCTCTTCTTGGCTTACCAAGCGGGGTCGCGGCCCACCGAGCGCATCGAGGTTTGGAAAGGGGCCTTTCGCATGATGTTGGAGCATCCTTTTCAAGGCTGGGGAGTGGGCCAGTTTTCAACCCATTTTCAACCTTACATGCCCGAAGAACTGGCCGCGCAAACCCAAAGGGACAATACTTACGCCGAGCATGCCCACAATGAAATTTTGGAAACCGGCGTGGAATTGGGGCTGATCGGTTTGGCGGCGGCGGGGCTCTTTTGGTTCCGGCTTTGGGGTCGGGCGTGGAGGAGGGCCGGGAAAGCGAGGGGCGGCGGGCTGGAAGCGGGGTTGCCGGTGCTGGGTTTGAGCGCGGGGCTTTTGGGAGCCGGGATCACCAACCTGTTCGATTACAACTGCCGCTTATCCGGAATCGCCTTTTTTATCTGGATGTCGGCGGGCCTACTGGCGAACCTTGTCTTTCCCCCGGACCGGATTCGATTGAAGGCTCCGTTGGGCGTCCTCCTGGGTTTACTCTTGGTGATCGGGGCCGTCTTTGGATGGGTCCAGGAAACAAGGCTCCTCGCGGCCATTTTGTCCGAAAACTCCCAAAAGGATTTTTTAAAGGCCGTTCCACCGGATCTTTCGGCGGAACTTCAAAGGCTCCTACAGGCCGTCCATGACCAACCGGATAACGCCGCGAATTACCACGATTTGGGAAACCTTTTCGCCAAATCCGGGGACATGGAGGAGGCTGAAAAGGCCTTTGAAAAAGAAGCGCTGCTGAGCCCACGGTCCACCGGGGCCTATTTGAACCTGGGAAATATTTACCTTTTAACCTCGGACAAGGACCCCACCCGGATCGACCTGGCCCAAAAGTGTTATGAGAAGTCCATCCAGTTGGACCCGAATTCAGTGGATGGACACTTCAACTTGGCTTATGTTTATTTCCTTCAAAGGGATCTGAAGTCCGCTTTGGGGGAACTGGATGAGGTTTTAAAAATCGATCCCCAAAACGCCAAGGCGCTTTCCCTTAAGCGGCAAATACTTCCTTAAGGAATTTTCGTGCCCGTTTCCGCGAAACCGCCGGCTCCTCCAAGTGGGTGGGGCACGGCCTTGGAAAAAGCGCCCCAGTTCCTTTCCGTCCTTCTTGTTTTTACCCTGCCGTTCCTAACGCAATTGAAAGGTTTGGACCCTCTTTTTCCCAAGTCGGCCATTACCCAAATCATCGTTTATCTCATATTGGGTTCTTGGGCATTAAAGGCTTATTTCACCGGGAGACTAACCTGGGTTTCCTCCAAGGCCCTCTGGATCCTCCTGGCGTTTTCGGCTTGGACCATGGCGACAATTTTCATTTTACCCTTTTCCAAGGCTTGCCTTTGGCACTTGAGGGACGATGTGGTTTATCCCCTTTGGTATTTGCTCTTGACCTTTACCTGCCTGGAGGCCTGGCAGGCGGAGAATCTGCTGGTGGCCTTTTTGGTGTCGGGTTTGGCAACCAGCTTGTGGGCCTTGGGCCAGGCGGCCGGTATGGGCGGTGAAGGATGGTCCCAGGTGGTCAAAACCCAATGGAATGGACGGCCGGTGGCCGGATTCGGAAGCCCCGATTTTCTCGCCGGCTATTTACTCATGGTTTGGCCTTTGGCACTGGCCCTTTGGATGAGGGCGGAAAGATCGGTTTCGAAAATTTTTTGGGGATTCCTGGTGACGGCTTCCTTGGCCGCCCTGTTTTTAACGGGGAGTACGGCGGGTTGGGTGGGGCTGGCGGCCGGTACGGTGGTTTTTGGAATTTTTGTCGTCAAAAACGACGGATGGTTTAAAGCCTTCCAGTGGCTGGGGTTGCCTTTGGCATTGATCGCGGCGTCCTTTGTCGTTCCACCCATGGACTCCAGCCTGAAGGAATGGACGGGCTCCCCCAGTCCGGCCATCCAATTCGAGGAACAGGTGTGGAAGGGAACGGTGGACATGGTTCAAGACCACCCGATGGGGGGAGTCGGCCTTGGGGCTTTCATGGCCGCTTTCCCATCCTATCGCCCCGCCTTTTTAATTCTGCACCAGGCCCAGCGCGCCTATGGGGTGGACCATGCTTCCAATTGGGCCTTGGAGTGGCTGGCGGAAACGGGGGCCGTGGGTTTCTTGTTGGTTTGGGGGTTTTGGTTTTACGCGCTTGCCCAATGGTGGAAGCTTTATAAGGCCAATGCCGTTTCGA
>JASHQZ010000291.1 GCA_030038835.1 candidate division FCPU426 bacterium | reverse complement strand
TTGGCCAATTGGGGCCAAAATTTCTTCGGCTGGAACGCGGCGGATTTCGGCTGGGGCGGGGACAAGCTGGAGAACATCCTCTGGCGGCTGGAGCATGGGGAACTGGACGGGGTCCACCCCAGGGTGATCGTGTTCTTGGCGGGCACCAACAATATCGGCTACGCCCCGGGCGGAAAGCCCGACCCGGCGGACATGCTGAAGGGGTTCAAGGAAATCCTCCAAGTGATGCAAGCCAAGGCCCCCGAAGCCACCATCCTCCTGACGGCCGTCTTCCCCCGCAACGACAACATGGCCTATATTCCCGTCATCAACCAGGTCAACCAGGGCTTGGCCCAATTGGCCGACGGTAAAAAGATACGGCTCCTCAACATCAACTCCCAACTGGCGGACGGCCAAGGCCGTTTATATGAAGGCATGATGAATCCAGACCAGCTTCATCCCGCCTTGAAGGGCTACCAGGTTTGGGCGGACGCGTTAAAGCCCCTCCTCACCGAATTGTTGGGGCCGCCGGCCAAGACCGACCACGCGCCCCCGCCCACGGGCGACCCGGGGGTTTTGAAGTAAGGAAGGTTCACGCCCCCCGCCGGCGGGTGTGAAATATGGCTTCTCAAATTTGAAAGGAAGGCCCATGAAAATCATTCACCGCATCTTGACGGCTTTCATCCTCCTCTTTTCCCTGGCGCCCCAATCCCTCCCGGCGGACCCGGGCGACCCGGCGGTCGAGGCCAGGGTCGAATCCCTCCTCAAACAAATGACCCTGGAGGAGAAGATCGACTACATCGGGGGCGTGGACACCTTCTACATCCGCGCCGTCCCCAGGCTCAAACTCCCCAAGATCCGCATGTCCGACGGGCCCGTGGGGGTGCGCTGTTACGGCCCCTCCACCGCCTATGCCGCAGGCATCGGCCTGGCCGCCTCCTGGAATACGGACCTGGCCGAAAAGGTGGGGGAGGGCCTGGGTCAAGACGCCCGGGCGCGGGGCGTGCACATCCTTTTGGGGCCGGGCGTCAACATCTACCGGGCGCCCATGAACGGCCGCAACTTCGAGTATTTCGGCGAGGACCCCTGGCTGGCCTCCCGCATGGCGGTCGCCTATATCCGGGGCGTGCAAGCCCAAGGCGTCTGCGCCACCATCAAGCACTTCATGGGCAACAACTCCGAGTACGACCGGCACAATACCAGTTCGGACATGGACGAACGCACGATGCGGGAAATCTACCTTCCCACCTTCGAGGCCGCGGTCAAGGAAGCCCGCGTGGGCGCCATCATGGATTCCTACAACCTGGTCAACGGCGTCCATTCCACCCAGAACGGCCGCCTGAACAACGACATCGTGAAAAAGGAATGGGGTTTCGACGGCATGATCATGTCCGACTGGGACGCCACCTACGACGGCGTGGCGGCCGCCAACGGGGGACTGGACCTGGAAATGCCCTCTGCCAAGTTCATGACCCGCGACACGCTCCTTCCCGCCCTCAAGGACGGCCGGGTTTCCATGGAAACCCTCAACGACAAGGTCCGCCGCATCTTAAGGACGCTCGTGCGGTTCGGCTGGCTCGACCGCGACCAGGCCGACCTTTCCATCCCCCTGGACAACCCCGAAGGCCGAAAATTGGCCCTTCAAACGGCCGAGGAGGGCATGGTGCTTTTGAAAAACCAGGGCCACCTCCTGCCCTTGAACAAGGAGGGCATCAAGACCCTGGCGGTCATCGGCCCGGACGCTTTCCCGGCCGTGCCCACAGGCGGCGGCAGCGCCCGCACCCAGCCCTTTGTGGCGGTCAGCGCCCTCCAGGGTTTGGGCGACTATCTTTCCGGGGCGGCCACCCTCCTTTATAAGAGGGGTTTGACCCCCCTTTCGGAGATTTACCCCACCACCCGCTTCACCACCGCGCGGGAAGGCGGGCAAAACGGCCTTGAGGGCGAATATTTCAACAACCCGGATTTCAAGGGCGAACCCGTGAAGCGCGTGGACGCCCACATCAACTTCAACTGGGACGGCCCCAACCCCTGGCCGGCCGGGGACTCCCACGACACCTCGGCGCGCTGGAGCGGCTACTTCATCCCCTCCCAAAGCGGCGAATACCGCCTGGCCGCCCAGGATTACGGGCTGGACGAGTACCGCGTTTATTTCGACGGCAAGCCCGCGCTTGACCGCCAAGCCCAGGACCAGCCCGTGGGATTGAGGACGGTTAAGCTTCAAGCGGGCAGGGCCTACGCGGTCCGGATCGAATACGCGCACCGCGACCACCATTCCTGGCTCTCCTTCGGCGCCTTCCCTGCGGGCCAGTTTTTGGACCCGGAGGCGGAAAAAGTCGCGGCCCAGGCGGACGCGGTGGTGGTTTGCGTGGGCTTCGACCCCTCCAACGAAAGCGAGGGCTTTGACCGCACCTTCGCCCTGCCCGTGGGCCAGGACGAGCTGGTCCGGCGGGTGGCGGCGGCCAACAAGAACACCGTCGTGGTGGTGACTTCCGGCGGCGGGGTGGACATGAGGAAATGGGCGGGCCAGGCCCCCGCCATCCTGGAAGCCTGGTACCCGGGCGAGGAGGGCGGAACGGCCCTGGCCAAGATCCTCTTCGGCGAGGTCAACCCCTCGGGCAAGCTACCCGCCGGCTTCGAGAGGCGATGGGAGGATGACGCCGCCTATCCCAGCTATTACCCGGACAAGGACAACCACATCAAGTACTCGGAAGGGGTCTTCCTGGGCTACCGGCATTTCGACCGCTCCAAGGTGAAGCCCCTTTTCCCCTTCGGGTTCGGGCTCTCCTACACCACGTTCAAGTATGGAAGCCCCGCCCTTTCCTCCGATTCCACCGATCTTTCCCAACCCGTGACCGTCTCCTTTGACGTGACCAACACGGGGGAACGGGAAGGGAAGGAAGTGGCGGAGGTTTACGTGGGGGAGGAACATCCGGTGGTGCCCCGGCCGGTCAAGGAACTCAAGGGATTCGCCAAGGTGGACTTGAAGCCGGGTGAAACGAAGCGGGTGGAGGTATCGCTCGGCGCCAGGTCGTTCTCCTACTTCGACCAAAACAGCGGGCAGTGGAAGGCCGACCCGGGCCGGTTCGATATTCTCGTGGGGCCCTCCTCCGAAACCACCGAACTGGCGGGCAAGATCACCGTCCAACCGGACAATTGAAACAAACGGGAATTTTTTCACCCGAAGTTTAAAAATAGAAACCAAAATTTTAAAAGGGTTCCACCGGCCCAGCCCCAAAATTTTTTAACCCCGCCGCGCGGATCCGCCTTTCGCTCCCGCCTTTTTTACTTTTCCACCAGGTTGCTATAGACTTCAAGCAGGCGTCTTTTGCCTCCCTGGTTTTTTTGATCAAGGATCCCCGAAATCCCCCCAACCCGGTTTGGAAATGAAACCGGTTCCGGTGCGGAAAAGGAAGCGCTTTTTGGCGACGCTTGGAAAAAAAACAAAACGGTTCGATCCGGCGGCGGTTCATGGGAAGACGGCCGTTTTTTGCGCGGCGTTGTTATTCCTTTTGTTGAACGGCGCGGCCCCGCCCGTCCTGGCCCAGTGCAATCCCACTTCCGCCACCCTGCGGTTCTTCGACGACGACGGCGCGATTTTTTACATCAACGGGACCGAGGTCGGCAACTGCATCTCCTATACGGGGGGCGGGGCCGCGGGCGTGAGCTGTTGGAGCCAGGAAACCACCGTCGGGATCAGCCCGAGCCTTCTTGTTTCGGGGCAAAATGTCCTGGGGGTGGATGTAGCCGACATGGATTACACCTGCGCGGGAGTGGCCTGGGACCTGGAGATCGCCTGCTCCTGCGGGGAAAACATCGAAATTACCAGCAACGGATCCAACACCGCGGTCACGCTGGCCGGGTATTTCAACCAAACCACCGAAGCCTTTCCGATCGCCGGAACCCCCTCGGGATGGGCCAGCATCGGATACAACACCAGCGGCTGGTCCACGAGTTTTTACGATTCCACCGGCACTTGCGACCCCGGAATCCTTTTAAGCTCCGGGGGCGCCACCATCCCCTGGATTTGGGGGGGCACCAATTTTGAGGACGCCAACCTACAGGACTACCTCTTTGTCCAGGACTTTTCGCTGAACAGCTATTGCACCACGCCCGACATCACTATCACCAAATCGATCTTAGGCCCCTCCGCGGGCATCACCGCCGGCCAAGCCGTGACTTTCGTGGTCAATATTTGCAACAGCGGCGGGCCCACCTCCGGCCCCGCCACCTTCGTGGACACCCTCACTTCGGGATCGGGTTTCGAGACCGACCAACCCTATCCCGGTTATTGTTACACCGACCTTTTGACGGGCGTCACCGAATGCACGGGATCGGGCAGCCCCGAGTATGGCCCGGTTTTTTCCGGCAATTCGCCCTTGACCTGGGTTTACCCCTCCGGCTTCCCCGGCGGGGGCTATTGCACCACGGTGACCATCTTCGCCACCAGTTATTCTTTTCCCTCCACCGCCCCCTGCCTGAGCACCAATGTGGCCACCGGCGCCTGGGCCTCGGGGGCCGTGACCTCCAACACCGTGAGCTTTTCCAACAGTAATTGCACCACCCCGCCGCCCACCAATACCCCGACGGCCACGCCCACCAACACCCCCACTTCCACCCCCACGCTGACGCCCACCCATACCCCCACGCCCACCCCCACCGTCACCCCGACGAACACCCCCACCCTTACCCCGACCAACACGGATACCCCCACGCCCACGAAAACGCCCACCGCCACTCCCACCGACACCTACACGCCCACGAATACCCCCACCAATACCGCCACTCCCACGCCCACCAATACGGCGACCCCTACGCCCACGAACACGCCCACCAACACCCCGACCAACACGGCCACTCCCACGCCCACGAAGACGCCGACCGCCACCCCCACCGATACCTATACGCCCACGAACACCCCCACCAATACCGCCACCCCCACTCCCACCAACACAACCCAGAACACTCCCACGAATACGCCCACCAATACCCCCACTTTGACCCCCACCAATACCCTCACGCCGACCGACACCAACACCCCCACTTCCACCCCCACCGTCACCCCGACGAACACCCCCACCCTTACCCCGACCAACACGGATACCCCCACGC
>JASHQZ010000290.1 GCA_030038835.1 candidate division FCPU426 bacterium | reverse complement strand
GTGAAAATCCTGCCCTCCATCCTTTCGCTCAAGGATTTGGCCGCAGTTTTTTCGCGTTCCACGGCCTACTTAGGCAATGACAGCGGCGTCACCCAACTTGCCTCGGCCTGCGGCTTGAGGACCTTCGCGGTCTTCAACTCCACCGACGCCCGCGTTTGGGGGCCCCAACAGGCCATCATCCTGGCCGCCCTGCAAAGTCTCTACGCTTAGGCGGGGGGATGAAATCGGTTTTCGGACACAGCTTCTTTATTTTTTCTTTTTCTTGGAAGAAGCCTTTTTCTTCCCCCTGCCCTTCAGGGCCTCTACCAGGGCGTTTCCGATCCCGCCGGGGCTTTGGGCCACCACGATACCCGCGGCTTCCAGTGCCGCGATTTTTTCCTTGGCCGTGCCCTTGCCCCCGGAAACGATGGCGCCCGCGTGGCCCATGCGCTTGCCCGGGGGGGCCGTGGTGCCGGCGATGAAGGCCGCCACGGGCTTTTTCATGTGTTTCTTCACGTACCGGGCCGCTTCCTCCTCGGCGGTCCCGCCGATTTCCCCGATCATGATGACACCCTGGGTATCCTTATCCGCGTTGAAGGCCTCCAGGGCGTCCAGGTGGGTGGTGCCCACGATGGGGTCGCCCCCGATGCCGATGCAGGTGGACTGGCCCAGCTTGAGCTGGGTGACCTGCCAGACCGCCTCGTAAGTGAGGGTCCCGGAGCGGGACACGATGCCGATTTTGCCGGGCTTGTGGATGTATCCGGGCATGATGCCCACCTTGGCCACGCCCGGGGTGATGATGCCCGGGCAATTGGGGCCGATCAGCCGGACGCCCGGGTGGCGGTAGCGCAAAACCGCCCTTACCCGGGCCATGTCGTTGGCGGGAATGCCCTCGGTGATGGCCACCACGAGCTGGATGCCCGCCGCCGCGGCCTCCAGGATGGCGTCCGCGGCGAAAAGCGCGGGCACGAAGATCATGGTGGTGTTGGCGCCGGTTTTCGCGACCGCCTCCGCCGCCGTGTCGAAAACCTTGAAACCCTCGACCTCGGCGCCGCCCTTGCCCGGCGTCACCCCTCCCACCATCTTGGTGCCGTAGTCCCGGCAGGCCTTGGAATGGAAAAGCCCGGCTGATCCCGTGATGCCCTGGCAGATCACCCTGGCTTTTTTATCGAGATAAACGCTCATGCGCGCACCTCCTGGGCCGCCGCCACCACCGTTTTGGCGGCGGAGTCCATGCTGGAGGCGAATTGGTATTTCAGGGTGGATTGGGAGAGCAGCTTCTTTCCCTGCTCCACGTTGGTGCCTTCCAGGCGGACGACCAGGGGAAGGGACAGGCCCACTTCCTTGGCCGCCTCGATGATGCCCTGGGCGATCACGTCGCACTTCATGATGCCCCCGAAGATGTTGACCAGGATGGCCTTCACCCGGCTGTCGGAGAGGATGATCTTGAAGGCTTGGGTGACGGCCTTAGCCGTGGCGCCGCCGCCCACGTCCAGGAAGTTGGCGGGCTCCCCGCCGAAGTGCTGGATGGCGTCGGCCGTGGCCATGGCCAGCCCCGCGCCGTTGACCAGGCAGCCGATATTGCCGTCGAGGGAGATGTAGGAAAGCCCGTGGCCGGCCGCCTCCAGTTCCCGCGCGTCCTCCTCGTCGGGGTCGCGCCAGTCGGCGTATTCCTTGTGCCGGGCCAGGCCGTTGTCCTCAAAGGCCAGCTTGGCGTCCAGGCAATGGAGGTTGCCGTCCTTCAAGACCACCAGGGGGTTGACCTCCACCAGGGAAAGGTCCAAGTCCAGGAACATTTTCACCAGGTCCTGGAAGATACGGGCGCCCTGGTTGATCTTGTCGGGGGAAAGGCCCAGGCTCAAATGAAGCTGGCGGGCCTGGTAGGGCTCAAGGCCCAGGATCGGGTCCACGAAGACCTTTTGGATGGCCCCGGGCTTGTGCGCGGCCAGCTCCTCGATTTCGGTTCCGCCCTCGGAGGAAGCCAGGAGGACCGGGCATTGGCGGCCCCGGTCCAGGACCACGCTGACGTAAAGTTCCTTGGCGTAATCCACGGCCGGGGTGATGAAGATTTTCTTGACCAGTTTGCCTTGAGGCCCGGTTTGGGGGGAAATGAGCGTCATGCCCAGGATGTCGCTGGCTTTCTGGCGCAGTTCCATTCCGTTCTTGGCCAGCTTGACCCCTCCGGCCTTGCCCCTCCCCCCGGCGTGGATCTGGGCTTTCACCACCCAGGGAGCGTCGGGGAACCGCTTCAAGGCTTCGTCCACCTCGGAAAGGTGCTTGACCACCGCGCCGGGCGTCACCGGCAGCCCGTACTTGGCGAATATCTCCTTGGCCTGGTATTCGTGAAGTTTCATTCACACCCCCGGGGAATTTTGAATTTTTAGGTGATCATCCCCTAACAAAAAACCCAAACTCTTACCACAAAGGGCACGGAGTACACAAAGTGAGGCATAAAACGCTTGAAAAAACAACACGGCTTAGCTTTGTGTCCTTTGTGTACTTCGTGGCGAGAGATTTTTGTTAGAGCCTTTTAGAATTTAAGGTATTTGACGATGAAAATTTTC
>JASHQZ010000289.1 GCA_030038835.1 candidate division FCPU426 bacterium | reverse complement strand
ACCGACTCCAGCACCGTGGTGGAGCTGCTGGAGACGGTCGTGCTCTCATCCACCAGGCTGCCCACCGAGTTGTCCCAAGAGTAGTTGGTGAAGTAAATCTTGGTGCCCGAGCTCCACGAGGCTCCCGTGGTGTTCACGAAGGAGAAGCCGCTCTGGCCGTTCCGGGTCCAGCCGATGAAGGCCACATCGCCCGGGTTCACGGCTGATTGGGCTTGGACCTTGACGGTTGTGCAAAAACCTAAAACCGAACCAGCTATAAGGATCAAAGAAATACGTCGCAAGGGTTGCTCCACAAATCTAAATAACTTCACCGTCAAAAGCGCATCCTATGGAAAACCGGTCACTTTTATTCTTCACTCAAGTAACCGTCTTGTAAAAACAGCCCCCGAACCAACCTTCAATCAGTGTGGTAGTTTGAGGGGCCGACCTTCCCTGAGTCGGTCGGCCCCCAAATCCCAGAGGTGTTGGGGAGGAATGGATCTTCGGAACGACGTGCCTTATGCGGGTTAAGGAGTTGCAGTTGGCGTTGGCACCTGACTTGTAACCGCATCAAATGGGCCCACGGTCACCCACCCCACGCCGCTGGTGCAAATATCATCAGGACTGGGAGCATCAACGGAACCAGAAGCCGTGCCGTCAAGTTCCAGCCCGAATCCAGAGGACGAACTGGCGTTTTTGGATACATTGCCGTCCATGGCCCAATTCGCTGGGGAGACAATATCCGCTAAGGATTCAGTAGTCTGGCAGTTAAGGATGGTGTTCTCGTTTTGTTCGCCGCTTTCAGGGAAGGAATTCATGCTAAGGGAATTCCAATAAGTGGACAGGTCCGTGGCGTTGGTGCCGCTGGCCAAGCCCGATGGCAAACAAGTATCCCAGAAATCGCCGCTTCCAATGGGACCGGCGGACTGCCAGCTATCGGGCCCGAAGATAACGGCTCCGAGCCAAACCGTGGTGCCGGCGGAGGGAATCGAAAATGCCAGGATCTTGTGGCCTGTTCCATTATGGTTGAAAGTCAAGTCCTTCCCGACGACCGTCGTTCCATATGTGAGCAGGGCGGGGTCATCGCCGGTACTAGAAATGACTTCCTCCGTGTAGGGCGGCAAGCCGCCCGCGGCCGTCACTTCATAGGCGACGATGCCCTCCGTCACCGTGGTGGCGGCGGCAATGACCACTTCATTCCCTTGCGCGCTGGTGAAGGGTGCCTGCGCGCTGCCATAGGTAATGCTTTCATTCGCCAACCCGCCCGTCCCGCCGTTGAGGGTCGTGTCGTAGCTTTCGTTGGTGAAGTAGATCGTCACGCCGCTGGAGATGTTCGAGGAGTTCGTGTTGACGAAGGCGAATTCGCTGCCGCCGTTCTGCACCAGGGCCGTGAAGGCGATGTCGCCGGAGTTATAACCCGCCGCCAAGGGAACCGTTGTGCTGGTGGGCGTGAGGGTGGGCGTTCCGCTGGGCGTCGACGTGGGGGTATTCGTGATGGTGGAGGTGGGGCTGTTGGTGGCCGTGTTGGTGGGTGTACCGGTATTGCAAATCCCGGCGCAGGTGGAGGTGGGGGTGGAAGTCGGCGTGGTGGTGGCCGTTGGGGTGGCCGTACCGGTCACCGTGCCGGTAGGCGAATTGGTGGGCGTATTGGTCGGAGTGGAGGAAGCCACCGGCGTCTTCGTGAAGGTGCTGGTGAATGTCGGAGTATTGGTGGGAGCGGGGGCGGTGGGGATCGATTGCGGCTTGCAGGCCAGGCCTAAAGCCACCATGGCGCCGAGAATCGCCAATATTCCAAAGTATTCTTTCCTGATTTTCATTGTTCTTCCTCCCCTACCTGGATTTAGTCATTCCAAAGTTTTCAATTTCCCAGCGAGCCGAAACGCGCCCTCTCCAGCTCCTCAGGGAAGGTTTCCCGTGTACCCCGCAACAGAACACTGGGTGGACAGGCCTGTGATGGGATTCAAACTGACCTTGCTTTTGCTTTCATTGCCGTCCGCAATCCAATTGTTCGGGTTCACGATTCCGACCAGGGTATTTTGGCAGCTGTCCAAAACCGCGTTGTCGTTTTGGTCGCTGGAGTTGTTGTCGTTGGAAAGGCCGTCGCTGACCCAAAGGCTCGAAAGGTCAATGGAGGTGTAGACCGTGTTCAAGCCCGGTGGCAGGTAACTGTCCCAAAAGTTGTATTGGGGGATGGGCGTGTTGTTGTCGATGCTTTGCCACCAAGTATCGGGGCCGAAAATGATGGCCCCCAGCCAGGTAGTGACTCCGGCGGAAACGGAAAAGGCTAATACTTTCTGGCCCGCCCCGTTGTGGTTGAAGATGAGATAGGAATCGCCGTTGCCGCCCGAGATGTTGGTTGCGTTACCTCCCTGCAATTCGTTTCCGGTACTGGCGATAACGACCTGGGTATAAGGCGCAAGTCCCCCCGCCGGGGGGATGTAGGCGACGACGCCTTCCGTGACGGTGGTGGCCATGCTTTCCCAGTTGATCACCGTGGCGGGGGAGGTTCCCGTCCAAGTGGAGGAAGCGGAGGCCGTGGTACTCTCGTTCACCAGCCCGCCCGTCCCGTTGTTGAGGGTTCCGTCGTAACTTTCGTTGGTGAAGAAAATCGTCGTCCCGGAGCTGACGCTGACCGTGGAAATGAAACTGAATTGGCTGTTCCCGTTGAAGGTCAGGCCCGTGAAGGCGATGGCGCCAGGGCCGAAGACCCCGGCCTGGGGCGGGGAGATCACCACGCCCGAGCTGGGGACGGACTGGGACGAACAGGACGCCAGGAACAGGGCCGCCGGCAAAGCTGCCAGGGAAAGGCCCAGGAATACTTTCCATCGTTTTAAAAACATTTAGGTCTCCTCAAAAGGGGCGTAGGCATGGTTCCGGCTCCCAGAGGAGCCGGAGGGATGGTTAAATCGTCAGGGCCGCGCGGGCGACCATGATTTGCTCGGGCAGGGTCGTGGCATTGCCGCCGGAGAAATCCGTTTCCTCGCCGTCGCACATGAACTTGAAGTTCTCGTTCAGCCACCAGTTGAAGCCCACGCCGTAGGCGATGGCCACCTGGGAGCCCGTTCCCATGGGCGCGATCGGGGCATAGGGGAAGCCGATGGTGAAGGAACGAACGTCCAGGTAGTTGCAGTCCATGCGGGCCACCAGCTCCAGCGCGCCCCATTGGCCCTTGTCGAGATCGAAAGGATGATCCACGGTGGCGCCTTCGAAGCCGGCCTTCCCGCCGAAAACCCACTGCACTTCCGTGAGCCAGGCCGTGTTGGCCAGCTGGATGGGCGGGTTGTCCCCCTGCGACACGGACTGGATGGACTGAACCCATTCACCCAGGAAGCCGAAGGAGTCCTTGTAGTAATAGCCTTGCCCGTCCACATGGTAAAAGGCGCCGTTGGGCTTTACCGCGCTGCTGTAGGTCATGAAGGCGTTCCCGCCGATGGAGGTATCCAATTTCGACCAGACCGCCGTGTCCTCGTTCGTCTCGTTGTCCACCGAGGCGCCGCCGCCGAACCCCAGGCCCTGCAGCCACGCATCGTCCGTTTTGACCCAAGGCGTGAAGAAAATGCGGCCCGTCAGGTCCTTGAAGTCCCCGGAGGGCTTGCCCGGCCCCGTGGCCGAGGATTCGTTGTCCTGGGCCCCATTGTCGATTTCAAGGACGTAGTCGAAGAAATGGTGGTCCTGCCCCTCGATTTCGGCCCCAACGGTCTTGTTGACGGTCAGGTTCGCGATCATGGACGCCTCCACGAAGGGAAGGTCCGCGGAAGGCTGGAGGCCCTCCAAACTCAAGGGATTGGTCATCTTGCCCGCCTGAAAGGTGAACATGGGGTCGAACTTGACCACCGCATAGGCGTGGTAGACGCCGATGCTGACTTCCGTGGATTTGTCGCTTTCGATCCCTATGGCGCCCTCCACAAACTTGTCGAAACTGGTGCGGAAGTCCAGGTGGGCCTTGCGGGGGATGAAACCGTTGGCGGTGGAACCGTTGAGGTAGTTGTAAGTAGTGACCCCGCCGCTGACCGTGCCGGTTTGGTTGTTAATGTCCAGGTCCGTCCAGTCGTATCCGCCCAACCGAAATTCCACGCTTCCTTCAGGATTGGTAAAGGAGAGGTAGCGGCTTTCCGAGTACATATATTCGTTCGTGTCCCTGAACTCGATGGTGTTTTCGTGAACGCCGGGCATATAGGCGGACGCCGAGGTCGCCCCCTCGGGGCCGACCATGTTCTCGGGATTGGGGGTAGCTTCAGGCGTTGCGGACTTTTGGGCCGCCACTTCATCCTCCAAGGCCTTGAGCCGCGTTTCCAGGTCCTGGTTTTTGTCCTCAATGGCTTGCAATTCTTGCTTGGTGCTAAGGGGTTTGGCGGGGGGTGTGGCGGCTGGGGTGCCGGAAGGAGCCGCCATAGCGGCCGGTGTGTCCTGCGGGGTGGCGGCTTGATCCTGGGCCAGTGCCAGGTTCGCGCCCCCCAGGCTCAACAAAATGACGGCGAACGGCAGACAAACGGTTTTCCGTAAGCGCACGGTTCTCCCCTGTTTCTTAGGCCGGCAATCACCTTGACAGCTTTTCCACCCCGGAGGTGAAGATGCGCAAAAACCTGCCGCGTCCCCCATAAACCCCAAACCCCTTCCTAGGTTCAGGACTCATCCCAAAGCTGATGGTTTCGTTGCCGCCTAAATTTGGATTTTTCCCAGCTGTTTCAAAGGACGGTTCCCGCTGACCGGCCCTCTATCTCCCAAGGTGGAAAAGAGCCGAAGGATTGCGGCCGTCCCAATGCTTTCGTGGGCGGACCTGGCTGCGAACTCACCAAACGTTTCCATAAATTTGGGTCTGTGCCTAAAACCACCCTAAAAGTTGCGGGATTATTCCCTTCAAATGTTTCTGGGAAAGACAGTTATTGTTAATTTTTAGTTAAAGGGAAAACCCGGATTGGAAACGACTTTTTTGAATTTTTCTGCGGTATTGGAGAAATTTTTTAAAAAATATTTTCTGGTTCCGTAACTATTTTTCAGTTGTGAAACAAAGAACCCGGGCTCCGCCAAAAATTACGGCCATGTTAATGTGGTTAACATGGCCGCTTTTTTTAAATTAAAATTCGGGACTATTCACTTGACGTAACTGCACGCAAAGACAAGAACAGCCAAAATCATTTGTCCACAGATGTCCCACATCTCATTAAAAGAGTTAATGATTTGTGGGACTATACCGATCTCATTATTAATTTTGATGAAAATCGGCATGCATGGGATACATGGGATAAAAACCAAAAGACTCATCCCATTCATCCCATGAATCTGTGGCTAAAAAGGTTTTGTCTCTGTTTCTTTAAATGCTGTGACGTCAACAGCATAGTTCCCTTAAAATTTACTAAATCCCCTCACGGCCCCACAACTTCAGCGGACTTGGACTCGCCCAGCAGATGTGAAACTTCCGCGATGATCTTCTGCGGATCAGCGGGCTTGGAGAGAAGCCGGACATGGGCCATTTCCCTGGCCTTCTCTTCCAATTCCGGCGTGATGTTCGCGGAAAAGACCAGAACCGGCTTTTTCGATAGAACCGGGTTGGTCTTCAGGAGGTTCAGGAAGGTATGCCCGTCCATACCCGGCATCTCCAGGTCGGTGATGATGAGGTCCACCTTCCTCTGGGCCATTTGGGAAAAGGCCTGTTTGCCGTCCTCGGCCTCCCGCACCGTATGCTGCGGGAACCCCTGGGCCAGGGTGCGGCGCAACATGCCGCGCAAAGTGGGCGAATCTTCAATAATAAGGATCTGCCGGCCATGGCCGGGCAGGGTGGTCGGCCCCGCCGCCTGGCCGAAAAATCCCGCGACTTCCTCCAACAGCTGCTCCCGATTTTGCCTGGGCACGAACCACTTCCCCTCTTCTTCCCGGGGCGCTTGGGAGAAAAGGATAAAAGTCCTCTTTTCCTGGTTGAGTTTTTGGAAAAAAGCCTTGGCCGGCGGTCCGCCTTCCAAGGGCCAATCAGTGACGACCAGCGGGACGTCGGTGGTCTCCAGGACCCTCAAGGCTTCCGCCGCGCTCATGGCCTCCACCACTTGGATGTCCATGGATTCCAGGCGGATCACCAGCCAGGACCTCGTCCGGGTATCCGGATCCACCAGCAATACTTTTTTCACCCTCAAGGCCTTTTCCATTACGGGCGGATGGGGCATGAGTTCCCCCTCAAGCGCTGGCTAACACGCGTTCCACCACCTCCTGGAGCAACGCGGCTTGGAAAGGCTTGCGGATGAATTCCCGCACGCCCTTGCGGGCCAGGGAATCCAGCACCGCCTGGTCGCCTTCCGAACTCACCACCACCACGGGTATGGCCGAAAGGAGGGGGATCTGGCACATCCGGTCGATCATCTCCACGCCCGTCATGTCGGGCATGTTCAAGTCCGCCAAAACCAGGTCCACCCAGTTGGTCTCCATCTGGGCCAGGCCCTCCTTCCCGTTGGCGGCCTCCCAAATGTCCCCGAGGGGCAGCTGGGTGGCCGTGAGGGTCCTCTTGATGAAGCCCCGCATGGCGGCCGAATCGTCCACGATCAGGATGTTGATGGGCATGGATTTCTCCTTTGGGGATGGGTGGATTTATCGGCCGGCCGGCGCCACCGACTTCACCTGGGCCTGGGCCCCTGCCAGGGGCAGGGGCGCCACCTTGGTTTCCTTATCCTTGGAGGCTATCGGGGCCGGCACCAGCTTGGCCACCGGCTGCCTGGTCCTGGCTTCCCGTTGGACCCCCTCCACGATGGTGATGAGCTGCTTGACGACGGAACGCAAGGTGGCGGCGTGCAGGGCCATGTCCTCGCTGGCCCGGGCCGTTTCCTTGGCGTTGACGTTGTTGTTTTCCGTGACCGCCTGCATCTGGGAAACGGTGGCCGCGATTTCCTGGATCCCCTTCGACTGGTCGTGGCTGGAGGACTCGATCCGGTCCAGGGTCTCTGCCACCCGGTGGGCCTCCTCGATCATTTCATTGAGGGATTCCCCGGCTTCCCGCGTCACCTCCATGCCCGACTTGGCCTGGCGCGCGTTTTCCTCGATCAACTGGGTGGTCTCCTTGGCCGCCTGGGCGGTGCGCTGGGCCAGGCTCCGCACTTCCTCCGCCACTACCGCGAAGCCCTTGCCGTGCTCCCCGGCCCGGGCCGCCTCCACCGAGGCGTTCAAGGACAGGATGTTCGTTTGGAAGGCGATCTCCTCGATGGCCTTCACGATGCGGGATACTTTCTCCGCGCTCTCGTTGATGGACTTCATGGCGCCCAGGGTGTTTTCCATGGCGTGGTTGCTCTTGATCATGGTCGACTTGCTTTGGTCCATCAGGCGCCGGGCGCCCGTGGCGCTTTCGGCGTTGGTCCGTGTGACCTCGGACATCTGGCTCAGGGCCGCCCCGGCCTGGGTGAGGTTGCTGGCCGAGTCCGCCGCGCCCGTGGCCAGCTGGGAACTGGCCGTTGAGACCTTGGTGGAGACCTTTGAAACCTGGTCCGCGCTTTCATCCAGGCTGCCCACGATGGAATGGAACTTCCGGGAAACCTCCAGGGCCACCCGCACGCTGATGCCCACGCCCAGCAGGATGCTGAGGAAAGCCGCCGCCACCATGCCCCAGAAGGCCCATTGGTAGTTCCGCTCGGCCTCCTCCACGTAGGTCTTGGAGGTGCTCCATTTGAGGTCCTCCAGCTTGTTGATCGAATCCACGATGGGATCGATGACGGGGTAAAGGTTGCTGGTGGCCAGGATCTCCAGCGCCTTGGTATCCTTTGCCTCAAAGGCCTCGCGCAACTGCATCAGGAAATAATCGTTGTCTTTCAAGGTGGCGTTGACCACCAGCACGGTGGTCTTTTCCTCCGGGCTCATGTCCGGGTTGTTGGCCAGGTAGGCGCTCCAGTTGTCCTTGGCGCTTTTGATGGATTCCTCCAGGGTCTGGCGGCCGGACTCCCAGCTTTCCCCGTTGCGGGTTTTCTCCACGGCGGAAACGATGCCCACCACGTAGGCGTCCGAGACTTTTTTGAGGTTGTCGAGCGGCGCGCTGCTGTTATAAACCTTCCGCAGGTTGTCCGACATCTGCCGGGCCAAGAGAAGGCCCGCCAGGGTCGTCCCCACCAGGGTGATGCCCAGGATTCCAACACTTACCAGGAGCCGGCTTTGAAGTTTCAGGGTTTTAAACATTTTTTTCTCCTTTAATCATCTCATCCTCCGATGTCCGGCGTCGGCTTGGTGCCCGCCGGTAGCGGCAACCTCAAACTTGACAAGATCCATTCCATATCCAGGAGTTCCACCCTCCTGCCTGCGATATCCGCGTATCCCCTGCGGAACAATCCGGCATCCGGGGAAGCCTGTGGCTGCTCCCCGCTTTTCGGGAACTTCTCGAAACCCAGGATGCCATCCACGTAAAACCCTGTTGGGGCGTTGCCTCCGGGCGGTTTCACGGCCACAAAACCTTTTCCCGGCGCCGAAATAAAAACGGGCAGTCCCAAAAGGGCCGGCAGGTCCAAAACCGGCACGATCTTCCCGTGCAAGTGGGTGATCCCCACCAGGTAGGGCACCGAGGGGGGGAGGGGCGACACGGAAACCGAAAGGGAAATCTCCCAGAGCCACCTTGCCTCGAAGCCCAAATCCGATCCATTCAACTGGAAGGTCAAATAGGTGTCGGGAAAAGCCTCGCTTAACTTCTCTTTTTCGTGGGTTATCATCCGGTGGCCTCCAAAAGGGCCGATTCCCGCAGAAGCGAGGGAACGTCCAAAACCAGGCTGACTCGGCCGTCACTCAGGAGCGCCGCGCCATTCACCGAGGGGAAACCTTCCAGCACGCCCGAAAGGCCCTTCAGGACAACTTGTTTTTTCCCTAGGATTTCGTCGGCCAGGACAAAGGCCCGGTTTTCGCCCATGCCCACCTCGATCCCTACGGGCTGGCGAAACCGTTCGGAGGATTCCCCGAATTTCACCGCCAGGTCGATGCGCCGGGAAGGAAGGCTTTTCGAAGGCCCGCTCCCGGGCGTCCCTTCTTCAAGTAATGGTGGAACCTTGTTTTTTTCCCCCGTTAACGGCGCGTCATGGCCTGGGTCCGCGTTCATGTCCCAAAAGCGGCCCACTTGGGTGAGGGGCAGGAGGAAAAGGCCCCTTCCGACGCGAAGCAGCACGCCTTCCATCAGGGCCAGGGTCAGGGGGATACGGATGATGAACCGGCAGCCGAAGCCTTCCCGGCTTTCCAGGTGGATAGAGCCCTTCAAGGCCTGGATTCGGCGTTTGACCACATCCAGTCCCACCCCGCGGCCGGAAACGTCTGTCACCTTGCTGGCGGTGGAAAAACCGGGCCGGAAAACCAGGTCTTCAACCCATTGGGGACTGCTGGCCGAGGAGGGCGGCAAAAGGCCTAGTCGGCCCGCTTTTTCCGCGATCTTGGACGAATTCAACCCCCGCCCGTCGTCGGCTACTTCCAGGACAAAATCGCCCCCCAAATGTTGGGCTTTGACCGTCAAGGTCCCATGCGCGCTTTTGCCCGCGTCCAACCGCTTGGCCATGGGTTCCAACCCGTGGTCCATGGCATTGCGGACCAGGTGCACCAGGGGCTCCCAGAGCTCGTCCACCAGGCGCTTATCCAGTTCGGTGGAGGCCCCCTCCAGGCGCAATTGAACCGTTTTTCCGGTTTTTTGCACCAGGTCCCGGACCAGGCGGGAGAGGCGTTTAAAGAGCGGCTCCACCGGCACCATTCGCACGCTTAAAATTTTGTCCTGCAGCCCGCGGGTCAGTTTACCCAATTTTTCCACGGCCTCGGCCGGCGCCGAATGGGGACCCTGGGCCCGGATGGCTTCGGCCAATTGGTTGTGGCAGATGGCTAATTCCTCCATGGCCTCCAAAAGGCCGTCCATCTTGGCCGTGTCCACGCGGATAAAATCCTCCCTCACCTCCCCGGATCCCGCGTCGGGGCCGACAACCGGGGAGGGGCGGGGCCCGCTTGTCATGGATTGGGCTTGCGCCTTCGCGGGAATGATTTCTATCCGGCCCCTTAAATAACCTTCCGCGATCAGTCCCACCTGGCGGCGAAACAGGTCCAAGGTTTTTAAAAGTGCTTCCCGTTCCGGTTCGGCGGGCCTTCCCTTGCCCGATTTGTAAGGTTCCAGCAGGGCTTCGGCCTTATGGGCCTCCTCGCTCATGTGGGGGAATCCCAGGTAGGCAAAAAGGCTCTTAAGGGTGTGGAAAGGACGGTAGATCTTCATCACATCCCAGGTCCCTTGACCGCTCAAACCCATCAGGTTGGTTTCGATATCGGAAAGGTGGCCGGGGGCCTCTTGGAGGAAATCCTTGAAACCCTCCCGGTCCTCCGGCTTGAGGGTGACAAAGGATGTCGGGAAGCCGGCGGCGTCTTGCGGGGGAGGTTCCTGGGCCGCCACCGGCGGACCTTCAACGGGCGCCGCCTGGGCTTCGAAAAAGAAGGTTTCGGTCCCTTCTTGCGCCCCGCCCCTCTTGACTTGAAAGACTTCTTTCTTCAACTGGGCGTTGGCTTCCAGGATCCCTTGGAGGAGCCGCTCCAGGCCTTGGATCGGGGGGCGGCCCGCTTCCAAGCCTTTGAGCCACTGGCGGGCCTGGGCCGACAAGGTCGAAACCCAGGGGCCGCAAAAGCCCTTGGCTTCCACGGTCCAAACCTCGAATTCCCCCAGTAATTCCCGGAGGTTCTCCGGATTTTCCAGTTTAACGGCCTTGGCCCTTTCCGCCAGGGCGGAAAGGTTTTCGATCAGCCATTTGGGGATGGGCTGGGAGCTCACGGTTTTTCCCCCGGCGTGATCCAAAGGCGGATTTCCAGCAGGTAGTCCTGCACTCCGACGGTCAATTCGGCGTGGGGCGGCGATCCAGGCCATTGGCCCTGCGGCAGGTCCAGGGGCAGGTAATGCCGGAAGGAAGTCCGGTTTCTTTCGCGGATCTTGTCCATCAAATAGCCGCAGAACACGTTCACGAATTCCGAAAAAGCGTCGGCGGCCAGGGATTCGGCTTCCTCCATCCTCTCCAAGCGAAGGAGTTTTTGGGCCATCAAAACGCCCAGCTTGGGCGTCGAGCGGAAAGCCACAAGGCCTTCGCGGTTTCCAGTCAGGCGCACGGTCCGCGCCAAAGTCATCTGTTCACGGAGTGTAGGGTTATTCTCGGCGCTGTGGATGAAAATCTCCGGCCAAAACCAAAGGACGCTTTCCAGCGCGTTGAACAAGTCGATACGCGAAAGTTCCCTCGTATCGTTTTGAAGGGGCGGAGTGTGGAGCGACGGGTGATCGAAAGCGGAGGACATGGGTCTCCTCAACCGGAATAGAATGACCGGTGATGGGAGTTTATTTCAGGAAGTTCGAGAGGATTTTTCGGGCAAGAAACGTCTTTGTAAACTAAACGATTTTGGCAAAAAATTTTAAAAAACATAAAGCCAGGCAAATAAGGCCGTATTTGTGCAGTTCCAAAAACGTCTTTGATTCCAACCGCTTTTGGGGTCGACGGCCTTTAAGCCGGCTGATGGCCCATCGGGAAAATAAAAAAGCCCGGCGGTTTTCGCCGGGCCTCCTTAACTCAAAACTTAAAACTCACACGGTTTATCTTTTGGTCCTGGGCCTTCGGCCCAACATTGAAAACTGCGTAGCCCTGATTAATTAATATCGGACGAAGCCCGATTTTTCAAAATGAGAATTAGGGCAGAACTCAACCTCACCATCGCCATGGCTTTTCATCCACGGCGATGGCGTATGTCCTTGCCCTGCACCATGTAGATGACGTCCTCGGCCACGTTAGTGGCGTGGTCCGCGACGCGCTCCAGGTAACGGGAAACCAGGATGAGGTCCAGGGCGCGCTTGATGTTGGCCCTGTCCTCCAGCATGTAGCTGATGAGCTCGCGGATGATCTGGTCGTTGAGGTTGTCCACCTCGTCGTCCCGCTCGCAGACCTTCTTGGCCGCGTCCGCGTCCTTGTTCACCAGCGAATCCAGGGAGACTTTCACCATTTCCTGGGCTATGGAGGCCATGTGGGGGATGTCGATAAAGGGCTTCAAGGGGGCCACTTCGTTGAGCGTGAGCGCGCGTTCGGCGATGTTGACGGCCATGTCGCCCATGCGCTCCAGGTCGGAGTTGATCTTCATGGCGCTGGTGATGAAGCGCATATCCCCGGCCATGGGCTGGTGGAGGGCCAAAAGCCGGTGGCAGATCTCGTCCACCTCGATTTCCAGGTCGTTGACGTCCCGGTCGCTTTGGATGACCTGCCGGGCCAGCTTGGAGTCCCGGTCCACCAGGGACTTCATGGCCAGCCGGATGGCCTCCTCCACCTTGCTGCCCATGAGCAGGATTTTTTCCTTCAGAGCGGCCAATTCCTCGTCGAAAGATATTTGCATTCTTTTCCCTTCCGTGGTCCCCTGTTCGACCTTCGCCATTTTAACCTTCTTCTCAGCCGAAACGGCCCGTAATGTAGTCTTCGGTCAATTTATTTTCGGGATTGGTAAACATTTTCTCCGTGGCGTCGTACTCGATCAGCTTGCCGTTGAGCAGGAAGACGGTCTTTTGGGAAACACGGGCGGCCTGCTGCATGTTGTGGGTGACGATGATAATGGTGTAGTTCTGGCGCAGTTCGTGGATCAGTTCCTCAATCTTGGTCGTGGAAATGGGGTCCAGGGCCGAGCAAGGCTCGTCCATCAGGAGCACTTCCAGTTCGATGGCCAGGGCGCGGGCGATGCAAAGCCTCTGCTGCTGGCCGCCCGAGAGGGCGCCTCCCGCTTTTTGGAGGGAATCCTTCACTTCCTCCCAAAGCGCCGCCTTCCTCAGGCTTTTTTCCACCACTTCGTCCAGGACTTTCTTGTCCCGGGTGCCGTTCAACCGCAGGCCGATGGCCACGTTGTCGTAGATGGAGAGGGTGGGAAAGGGGGTGGGTTTTTGGAACACCATCCCCACCCGGCGGCGGACCACCACGGGATCCATGCGGGGGTCGAAAATGCTTTCCTTTTCCAGGAAGATGTCGCCCGCGAAGCGGGAGCCCGGAACGGTTTCGTGCATGCGGTTGAAGCAGCGGATCAAGGTGGACTTGCCGCAACCCGAGGGGCCGATGATGGCCGTGACTTCCTTCTCGTAAATGGGCATGTTCACGTCGTAAAGGGCCTGTTTGGTGCCGAACCACGCGCAGACCCCCTCGGCCTTCATTTTAAGGGGGTGCTGTCCTTCCTCCTTGTCCTGGTGGGCCACTTCGATCTTCCGGGCCTCGGCCCGGTGCTCCTGGTTTTCCACTTTTTTCTTTTCCTTTTTTTTGTCTTTCTCCGCCACTTCGTCGATCATGGGACCCATCCTTGCGACTCCAATTTTTAATTTTGAATTCTCAATTTTAAATGTCCGTGGTTTTCGTCCGGCATTCGCCGGATGAAAAATTCCGTGACTCAAAACTCATAACTCACCCAGTTTATCCATTATCAATGGGGCCACGGCCCCGCAATGAAAACTGGGTCGCCCTCATTACCTTCATTCGGGCAATACCCGAAATTCAATGCTGTAAAGGAGGGCAAAACTTTTTTCTTAGCGCAGTAAACCGCGCGGGTTCTTGAAAAACATCCTCGCCGCCAGGTTGATCGCCAAAACCAGGATCAAGAGCACCAGGGCCCCGGTCCAAGCCTGGTCCTGCCAATCTTTAAAGGGCGAGATGGCATAGGTGAAGACCTGGACCGTCAGGGAGGCGGTGGGCTCATTGATGCTTTTGGGCCAAAACTGGTTGTTGAACGAGGTGAACAAAAGCGGCGCGGTCTCACCCGCGATCCGGGCCACGGAAAGCAACACCCCCGTCAGGATGCCGTTTTTGGCCGTCCGTATCACGATGGCCAAAATGGTCTGCCATTGGGGCACGCCCAGGGCCCAGGAAGCCTCGCGGATGGAATGAGGCACCATCTTCACCAGTTCCTCGGTGGTGCGGGTGACGATGGGAATCATCATGAAACCCAAGGCGATGCCGCCGGCGATGGCCGAGAAATTGTGCATGGGCTTCACCACCAGGGTGTAGGCCACGATGCCCGTCACAATGGAAGGGACCCCGGACAGCACGTCGGAAGTGAACCGGACGGCCCAGGCGAACTTGTTCTTCTTGCCGTATTCCGAAAGGTAGATTCCGGCCATGATGCCGATGGGAAGGCCCACCAACGAGGCCAGGACCATGAGGGTGAGCGTTCCTAAGAGGGCGTTGGCCATGCCGCCCCCCGCCACCCCCACCGGTGCCGGAAGGTGGGTGAGGAAGGACCAGTCCAGGCGCTTAAAGCCCTGGAGCAGGACATAAAGGATCAGGCTCACCAGGGGAATCATGGCGATGAAGGCCGCGGCCCCGCAAAGGAATACCATGGTGCGGTCGGTCAACTTGCGCCGGCTTTGGTAATCAAAATTCATCTTTCGCCTTTATTTTTGGAATTTTGTGGCCGTGGCCCAAACCAGCAGGTGGGCCACGATGTTTAAAACCAGGGTGATGACCATGAGCAAAAGGCCGATTTCCGCCAGGGCCGAAATATGAAGGTCGCTGACGGCCTCGGAAAATTCGTTGGCGATGACGCTGGCCATGCTGTGGGCCGGGGCCAGGAGGTTGATGGAAACTTGGGGCGTATTGCCGATGACCATGGTGACCGCCATGGTTTCGCCCAATGCACGGCCCAGGGCCAGCATGATGGCGCCCAGAAGCCCAACGCGGGAAGGTTTGACGACCGCTAATTGAATCGTTTCCCAGCTGGTGGCCCCCAAAGCCCGGGCCGATTCGCGGTAACTGTTGGGAACCGCCTCGAATACTTCCCGGCTGATGGCCGTGATCGTGGGCAAGATCATGATGGATAGGATGACTCCGGCCGTGAAAAGGGACAGACCGGTGGAGGGGCCCATAAAGAAAGGCAAATGCAAAACTCCCCCAATGCCTTCTAATAAGGGATCCACATGGACGCGCATGAATGGGGCCAAAAGAAAAATACCCCAGAGCCCGTAAACCACGCTGGGAATAGCCGCCAGGATTTCCACCAG
>JASHQZ010000288.1 GCA_030038835.1 candidate division FCPU426 bacterium | reverse complement strand
GCGAATGCCGCAGGTTGCAGGCTATTAAACAAAGAACCGGCGATTTTGGGCAAATTCTTTTCGCGCAGGAGGCTCCGGAAAAGCCGCGTCCTTTCCCCGGAACTGAAAAGGGCCTTGCCGGACTGGTAGACGGCGGGGGTTAAGAGGCCGGCCGCGGGCTTGACCAGCACCAGGGGCATGGGGGGCGCGGGTTCCAGGGGCGTGACGACCTCGCCCCGCCCCGTGCCCAAGGCCGTGCCGCCGGTCAGGAAAAACGGCACGTCCGATCCCAGCCGGGCGGCGAGGGCTTCCAAGGTTTTGGGAGGCGCCAGGGCGTTGAAAACCAGGTTCAGCCCCGCCAGGGTGGCGGCCGCGTCGCTGGAGCCGCCGCCCAAGCCCGCGGCCAGGGGGATCCTTTTTTTCAGGCGGATCAGGACGTCCGCCTCCCCCTTCAGGACTTCCCCCAGGAAAAGCCGGGCGGCCTTCATCACCAGGTTGGAACCGTCCGCGGCCAGGGGCGAAGGGGATTCCAGGATTTCCAACCGCACCCCATCCCCGCCCCGGACGAACTCCAGCTCGTCGTAAAGGCCGACGGCCTGGAACACCAGCACCAATTCGTGGTAACCGTCTTCGCGTCTCCCCAGGACCTCGAGGACGGGATTGACCTTGGCGGGCGTGCGCAGCAGGGCGGTGGTCTTCACGGCTTCCACCGACATCTAACGCCAAGACGCCAAGACGCCAAGTGGAAAAATGTTTGTGGAACGGCAAAAAAAATCGTGAAGGCATTACAGGAAGTATCTGTTTGTCCGGGGTTGCATCCGGAAGAAAAGTCTTTCTTAGCGTCTTGGCGTTGGCCTCGGGTTTTTATGGCTTTTTTCACAAATCGGGGGAGGAGTTCTTCTCGATTTTTTCCGAATAGTCCTTGTTGTCCGGGTCCAGCTCGAGCGCCTTCTTCCATTGGGCCACGGCCTCGTCCTTTTGGCCCAGCTTCACCAGCGTCTGGGCCAGGTGGTCGTAGATGACCGCGTCGTCCTTTTGCGCGTCCTTGAGGTTTTGGACGGCTTTTTCGAACTGTTCCTGGGCTTCCTTGTATTTCTCCTTCTTGAAGTAAACCCACCCCATGCTGTCCAGGTAGTAGGAATTGTCCGGGTCCAGCTTCAAGGCGCTTTGCACGTATTTCTCCGCGTCGTCCAGCTGGATGCCCTTGTCGGCGTAGGAATAGCCGATGTAGTTGTAGGCGTCGGCGTTGTCCGGCTGCACCTCGATGACTTTCTTCATTTCGTCGATGGCGTCGTCGAACTTGCCCTGCTTGTCCATGAGCGCGCCCAGGTTGAAGTAGGCCTGGGCCAGGGTGCCCACGTTGTATTCGGCCGCTTGCTTGTGCTTGTAAACCAATTCGGCCTCGACGACCTTCCGGTAGAGGGGTGCGGCTTGGTCGTTCTTCTCCCCTTCCTGGTACAGCATGGCCTCAACCAACAAAAGGTCCGGCTGGGCCGGCATGGCCTTGAGCCCGTCCTCCACGGCCTTTTGGGCGGCCGCGTCGTCCTTTTGTTTGTCGTAAAGCAGGGCCAAGCGCACCCATGCGTCCACGGACTTGTCGTCGTTGTCCAGGATGGACTTCAACTGGTCCTCGGCGGAGGCGTAATCCTTGGTTTCCTCGTAGGCCGCCGCCAGGCGGAACCGCACCAGGGCGTTGGCCGGTTCCTTGTCCAAAAGCTTCTGGAAGCTTTCGATGGCCTCGGGATACCGCTGGAGGCGGAAATAGCATAGGCCGATGTAGTCGTCCACCGTGGCGTCGTCGGGCTTGAGGCGGGCGTAGTTCTGGAAGGCGTCCAGGGCGTCCTTGTCCCGCTTGCCGTTGTAGTAAAGCTGGCCCAGGGCCAGGTAAACCTGGGGGTTGTCCGGGTTGACCTTCAGGAGGTCTTGGTAGGCGCCAATGGCCTCCTGGGGTTTCTCATCCAACTCGTACACCAGCCCCAGGGAGGTATAAGCCTCTTCCAGGCTGGGGTCCAGCTCGATGGCCTTCTTGAAGGAATCCTCGGCCTTGAAGGCCTGGTTGGCGCGGGTATAAATGAGCCCCATGTTGTAATAGACCCCCGCGGCCTTGGGGTTGTCCTTGAGGATGGCCTCGTACTGTTGCAGGGCGTCCTCGGTGCGGTTTTGGCTGGCCAGAACCCCCGCCAGGTAATAATGCGCGTCGATGTTGTCCGGGTCGATCTTGAGGATTTCCTGGTACTCCTTCTGGGCCTTGCCGTACTCGCCTTGGCTGGCAAAAAGCTGGGCCAGCATCAGGCGGGTTTCGATGTTGTTGGGCTCGATCTGGATGGACTTTTGGAGTTCCTCCACGCTTTTGTAGTCCAGCCCTTGCACGTAGTAGTGGTAGGCCAGCCGGTCATGGATGGAGGAGGAAGTGGGGTCGTACCGGGCGGCCTGCTGGAAGTCGGAAAGGGCCTGGTTGGGGTCCCCGGTGCGCTGGGCGTAGACGGCGCAGGCATAGTACCAATAGGCCCGGGGATCGATGGAGAGGTCCTCGCCGTCGATGTCGGCCTTGAGGGTTCCGCAGGACAGCCAAAGCCCCAAGCCCAGGAGCAGGGCGTTCCAGACGGCCGGTTTCTTTTTCATGGGAAAATTCCGTAATTAAGATTTAGAGTCTCTAAAAAAAACCCATTTAACCACCAAGGTCACCAAGTGCACCAAGAAAAGCGAACTGACAGTTTTTTAAAAACAAAGAATTCTCGGGTTTTTTTGACTTTCTTGGTGAGCTTGGTGGTTTAATCGGTGTCGGTTTTTTAGACGTTTTACACCTGTTTGATGGACTCGTTGGCCTTCCTGAGGCGCTCATTGGCTATTCTCAGGAAGACCAACAGTATTTTCAAGGCAATATCCGGGTGTTTTTCCAAAAGCGTGGTGAAGGCCTTTTTGGTCATGACCAAAAGCTGCGATTCCTCGGCCACCTTGGCCGTGGCGGTGCGGGGCCTATTGTCGATCAGGGACATTTCGCCCATGAATTCCCCCGCCTTAAGGGTGGCCAGGACGATTTCCCGGCCGTTGGGCCCTTTTTTCAGGATCTGCACCGAGCCTTTTTTGATGACGTAGAGGATTTCCCCGGTCATCCCCTCCACGAACAAGGTCGCGTTCTGCATGTAGGATTTTTCGAAAAAAAGAGTGGCGGCGGTGGCCAGCTCCGGGGGAGTCAGGTCCATGAATAAGGGCAGGGACTTTAAAGCTTCAAGATCCAGTGGGGCCGCCATATCGCCTCGATACCGGGGATAAGTTGTCGCAGATTATATCACTCCGTACCTGTGCAAAATAAAATTTAGCCGCGGATTCGGGGGATTCACGGGACTTTAAAACCATTTTTGAGTCGTTTCTTGCCCATCCCATTCATCCCAGCATCTGTGGCCCGTTTCCTAACGGGTTTCCTCCAGCTTGAAGCGCACCGGGATGTCCACCGAGGTGGAAACCGCGATGCCCGCCATGCGGGCCGGCTTGAACTTCCAGGTTTTGACGGTCTCAACGGCCGATTCATCCAGCAGGGGAAAACCCGTGCTTTGCTTGAGGAGCACCGAAGCCACGTTGCCTTGGGCGTCCACCTCC
>JASHQZ010000287.1 GCA_030038835.1 candidate division FCPU426 bacterium | reverse complement strand
GTCGTTGGGGTGTTCGTGCCGGTGAAAGTCGGCGTATTGGTGGGCGTGTATGTGAAGGTCGTGGTGGGGGTGTTCACCGGCGTATTCGTGCGGGTGGAGGTATAAGTTGGCGAAGCCGAAGGCGTGGCGGTGAGCGTAGGCGACGACATGGGAGTCGCCGTAGTCGAATCCGTCGGCGTATGGGTGGACGTGCTGGTATTGGTGAAGGTGTTGGCGGGAGTGTTCGTCGGGGTCCCGGTATTGGTGTTGGTGAACGCGGGAGTATTCGTCGGCGTATTGACGGGCGTGGAGGTCCGCGTTGGCGAAGCCGAAGGCGTAGCGGTGAGCGTGGGCGATGACGTAGGCGTCGCCGTAGTCGAATCCGTCGGGGTTGAGGTTGCGGTCTTTGTGGCCGAAGCGGTGGGGGTGAGGGTCGTCGTGGGACTGGGCGTCCCCGTGGCGGAGGGGGTAGGGGAAGTTGTAGCGGTGGGCGTCGCCGTAGGTGACGCGCTGGCTGTGGAAGTACCGGCGGGCGGGGCCGTCGAGGTGGGCGTGAAAGTGGGTGTGGCGGGCGGGCAGGTGGGGTTCGGGGTGGACATCCAGGTGGAGACCGCCGCTCCCCATGGGTTCGTGGCCCAGGCCCAGCTGGAAAGCTGGTTGGGACAGGAATCGGTGGTGAAGGACCAGGCCGTGGCTCCCACAATGCCCGTGGTGGTGACCGCCCAGCCCGAGGCGCCGATCATGTTGGCGTCGAAGGTGGGGTCGTCCGGGTCCGTGTCACAAGTGATGGGCCCCCCGAATTCCCCCACAAAAACCGGGGCCTTGTCGAGGATGGCGGAGGGAACGTCGTCGTTCCAGCTCGTGGGCGTGTCCCCGTCGTTAGCCCCGTATAAATGGGCGGAATAAATGACGCCGTTGCCGGTGTTGCTCACCGGGCCCGGGCCGCTCAGGACTCCCGCCAGGCTGGCGCACCAGGAAAGTCCTCCCACCAAGCAGACGTTGTCGGCGCCCGTGCCGCGCACGGCGTTAAGGAGCCCCTGCATGCCGGGCGTCCAGGCGGGCGTCCCCCCCGTGCTGCCCCCGGTCACCCAGCAGGCCTGGGAGACACCGTTGGGTTCGTTATAGAGGTCGAACAGCACCGCCGGGTTGTTCAGCGCCCAGGGGGAACTGGCCACCGACTGCCAGAAGGTCACCGCGTTGGCGTCGGCCATCTCCTGCTGGCCCGTGGCGGTTCCCCACCCGGCCCCGCTGCAGGGCGAGGTGAAGGTGGTGCCGCTGGAAGTCCCCGACCAATGCAGGTCCAGGATGACGTAAACGTTTTGGGATTCGCAATAACTGACGATGGCCGAAACCGAGGCCTGATAGACCGAGGCGTCCGGGGGGGCCTCATTGACGCTGTTGGAGCAGCCGAACCAAAAGTCCTGGTTGAGGGGAAGCCGCAGGATGGTGGCGTGCCAGGCCGTCACCGCCTCCTGGACCGCGGCCAGGGTGTCGCCCCCGCAGCCGCTGGTGTTGGCGGTCCAGTTGCCGCAGTTACTGGGGGAGCCGCCGGGGCCGTAGCCGGTGGGGCAAAATTCCAGGCCGTCGATGTCCACTCCCTTCAGGTGCACCGTGCATCCCCCGGTGGAGGATGTGGTGACCTGGTTTACGTCCACATAAAGTGTGGCGGGCGCGGCCGTTGCACCGCCAAGGGGGAAAAACCAAAGGAACGCGGCCAAGGTGGAAAGTCGCGCTGGGAATTCTTTCAAACAAGATTTCCAAAAACGCATTCAGCCCACTTTCATAAAAAAATCCAAGGGGTTTTTCAGGTAAAAACTCCGGCTCAAATCGTTTAAAGCAGGGCAAACAAACGGAACGAACGCCTTTTAATCTTACCTCATTATTGTTTTTAAGGGGGCCAAGGACAGCTTCACGACTTGGATGAATTCGCCGGAAGAAAGAGGGAATTCCGGTGGATGGAGGTGATATGAGTTTAACGATGCAGTGAAGATGAAACCGGTTTATTTGGAAGTTAAGGGCACTCTCCCCGCCTTGAGGGAACCACGGGTAAAAAACTAGGCTGTTGCGCTGGAGAAATCCCCTTCAGCGGGTCACAAGGATCTTCAGGATTTTTTGGTTCCGGGAAGTGGGGGTTATGGTTTCAAACCTCAAGTAATAGAGGCCATTAGCCACCGGCCTTTGCCAGTCGTCTTCCAAATTCCAGGTAAAGTTAAGGTTGGTTCCCTGCGTGGCAGCGGGGCCATCGAAAACCCTGCGAAAGGCCGTGGTAAAGACGCTCCATTCAACGGTCGTTCCTGGAGGAACCAGGACTTGGATATTCACTGGCCCCTGACCCTTACAGGGATTGGGATAGGGCGGTCCGATGATGAATCCTGCCAAGAGGGGTGTGGGAGTCCAAGACGGGGTGACTGTGCCTAGGAAGCCCAGCCCTCCGCTGCCGCCACCGGCGGCGGTAGGGGTGACGGACAAGGTGGGAGTGGAGGTGGGCGTCATGGTAGGCGTCCAGGAAGCCGTGGAGGTTGCGGTCAGGGAGGAAGTGGCGGTCGCCGTAAAGCTGGTATTGGGGGTCGGCGTGATCGTCGGTGTGGAAGTGGCCGAGGGGGTGGACGTCGGCGTGGGCGTGGAGGTGGACGTCATGCTAGGCGTCCAGGAAGACGTGGAGGTTGGCGTACTCGTCGGTGTGGACGTAGAGGGATTGGGTTGGGTGACATCGAATTTGACGACAAAGGCGTTGTTGCTTCCGCCGATGGCGGTTTGGTAGGCTCCGCTGGTGGTGGGAAAACCGGCGTCAGTGGATCCAGAAACGTAGACGCCCCCCACGGAATCCAGGGCGATCCCATAACCCAAGGCGCCGCCGCTTCCTCCCAGGTAGGTGGAATAAACCAGGTCGCCAGCCCCATTGCCCGCCGGATCGATCATGGAAAAAAAGGCGTTGTCCGACCCTCCTCCATAGGTGGTTTGGTAGGCTCCGCTCGTGGTGGGAAGCGTGTCCCCGGTGTATCCTGCCACGTAGATGTTCCCCGATCCGTCCACGGCTATACTGCCGCCTCTCCCGCCCGCGGACCCGCCCAGATAAGTGGAATAAAGCAACCCGCTTCCGGAGGGGTTCAGTTCCGACACGAAGGGACCCTGGCCACCCCCCCAGGTCGTTTGGAAAGCGCCCGGCGTGGTCGTAACGCCCCCCAATGCTTCCCCCGTGACATAGGCGTCCCCGGAGCCGTCCACCGCCACGCCGAAAGCCTCGCTGTAGGTCCCTCCGATGAAGGTGGAGTAAAGCAGGTCACTTGTCCCGTTGCCCGCCAGGTTGAGTTCGGCCACGAAGGCGTCTTCCCCGCCATTCGATGTGGTTTGAAAAGCCCCGCTGGTGGTGGGGAAATTGCCATCCGTGTATCCCGCCACGCAAACCGTCCCGGGACCGTCCAAGGCGATGCTAAAAGCCATGGCATCGGCGCTACCGCCCAGGTTGGTGGAATAAAGCAGGGCGCTCCCGGAAGGGTTCAATTCCGTCACGAAGGCGTCGAAATAATCGCCGCTAAAACTGGTCTGGTAGGCCCCGCTGCTAGTGGGGAACCCGCCCTGGTTCCAGCCCGTGACATAGGCGTCCCCGGACCCATCCACGGTGATTCCAAACCCCCAGGCGCCCGGGCTGCCGCCCAAAAAGGTGGAATAAACCAGCGAAGTCCCCGCGGAATTGAGCTTCGTGACAAAAGCGTCGTTGATGACCCCCCCGCCATAAAAAGTCGTTTGGTAGGCCCCGCTGGTCACAGGGAAGGTGTCGTAGGCCGCTCCCGTCACGTAGGCGTTGCCCGAACCATCCACCGCGATACCTTGGCCGTAATCGTCGCCGATCCCGCCGAGGTAAGTGGAATAAATTAAGGTTGTCCCGGAAGGATCCAGCTTCGAGACGAAAACATCGTTGTCCCCGCCGAAGGTGGTTTGAAAGGCGCCGGAGGTCGTTGGGAAGGCGCCGGTGGTCGTCCCTGAGATATAGGCGTTCCCGGACCCATCCACCGCGATACCCATGCTGCTATCGGCCGCGCTCCCGCCCAGGTAGGTGGAATAATCCAGTACGGGGTCGATCACCAAGGGTTTCGAGGGATCGTAATCCTTCACTTCAAAACCCAGCCGGTTCCCTTCTTCCAGCTTATAGCGGCCCTCCACCGGGTTTCTCTGTCCCGCCGTTTCCTGGTAAATCACCGGGGCCCGGAAAATCATCCGGCCTTGGCCGGTCGCCAGTTCCAAGTCCCCCTGGCCATTGACCTGGGCCGCTTGGGCCCCTTCGACTTTCAAGCGGATAACCGACGGGTCGCCCCCCGGCTGGACGACAAAGTCATATTCCAATTTCCCCTGGTTGCCGTAATAAACCATATCCACCCCCGGATAAGGCCCATGCACAGTCACTTTGGAATATTGGGGGATCTTCGTGTGCCATCCCGCAGGATCCTTGCCGATGAAATAGTTGCTGATGCCCGGAAGCCGGTCCCCCGTTTCAATGGTTGGGTTGGCTTGGGCGCCTTCCAGTTTCAGGTGAAGGACCGTGGGGGTGGACGCGGGGGAGGGCAAGGGCTGGGCCTTGTTCCCCCTGCTTCGGGCGGGAAGCGAAAGATCGAATCTCTCCGGTTTTTGGAGGGACAACACCGCTTCCCGGGAAGTGACAAAAAGGGCGTACCCGTTCCCCCGCGATAAAAATTTAACCTGGGGGTTGGCTTGGCCTTGGTTCGGTTCAAAGGCCAGGGGTAGTTTTCCATAAGCCGAATTCAACCGGATAATGGGCTTGGGGGAAGCGGAACGGGATGAAACCGGAAAGGATGGATGGGGCCTGAATCCCAGCAAGAATGCCCACCAGCCTAAGGCGAAAAGGCTGGGAACCAATGATCGGATTCTCATCAAACGAACTTTCTAAGATATTTTTAAACCAAATTCATTGCGGAAAGTCATTCTACCATCAAATATAAAAGGGTCTAAATTGCGGTTTATTTTTTACATTGATTTCATTTCCTCTTTCGGTTCTTTTGGAAAGTCATTTTAGCCCTCCGCAGGGGCCTCCTCAGTTTTTCTCCTAGGACAAAACGGGTTTTGCGGTCTTTAGGCAAGGTTTTTACTTGGTACTCGCGCCGAAGCGCCGTCGAATAGCTGGCCTGGGGCTCCTGGAAGATGAGTTTTACCGGCCCGTGGGTGGCGGTGTATTTGGCGCCCTTCCCGGAATTGTGCGCCTCAATGCGCTTTTCAACATCCTTCGCGATTCCGGTGTAATAAGACCCGTCCGCGCATTCGGCGATGTAGAGGTTCCATCGGCTGCGGGCCAATTTGTTTCATCCCCCAAGCATCCTATTGGTTGCGGCTATACTATACCTGTTTTAAACCGACCGCCGTGGAAGAAAGGCTTCCTTGAGAAAGGACCCCGAAAACCGCAGGACCCCCGCCGCTTTCTCCATCGGCTGGGACGCCCGGCTGCTGGTCCCCTGCTTCCTCCTTCTTTTGGCCGGCCACCTTCTTTTATCCTTCGCCGGCCTTTCCACTTTGGCCGCGGTTTGGGCCGGACTCTTCCTGGTCGCCCTTCCGTTCCTTTTCCTGTGCTGGGCGGCTTTTGAGGAAAAGCCGTCGGAAGCGGCTCCCCTTTACCGCCTTGAAACCTTTAAGGCCCCGGGCTGGATAGGATGGGCCCTGTTGGGGGGCCTGGCCCTGGGGTTACGCCTGGCCTTCCTGACGAGCTTGAGCGTCTGGCCCGGTGTGGACGAGGGCGTCCATGCCTTTATCGCGCTGGAGCTTTGCCGCCATTGGCAGTGGAGGCTGCTGTCTTATTGCAGCCAGATGCCCCCCTTTTACTTTTGGATGGAGGCGGCCTTGTTCAAGCTCACGGGCCCCTCCCTGCGGAGCCTGTGGCTGCTGCCGGCCCTTCTCTCCTTACTGCCCTTCCCCCTGGCCTACCGGGAATCCAGGAGGTATTTTTCCAGGTCCTTCTCCTTCCTGCTGGCCTTCGGCTTGGGCTTCGGGTTTTGGCCTCTCTTGGCGGGCCGTTTCTCCCATCCCGCCGTTTTGGTATTCCCCTGGGCCTGCCTGGCCCTGGCCGGGTTAGGCCGTTTCCTAACCGCTGAAAAGGGACGGGAAACGCTCCCCGCCCTTTTCCTGGGGCTCATCGCCGGAGGGGGGTTTTACACCTACCTCTCCTGGCCGCCGGTGGCGCTTTTCACGGCTGCGGTGGTGCTTTGGAAGGCCAAGGGATTCCGTGGGCCTTTTTGGCCATTTTCGGCCATCCTCCTGGCAAGTTTGGCGCCCCTGGCTTGGGCCATGATCCAGAACGGTTATGGGAGCTACCTGTCCTCCAATTCGGCCTTCTCCCAGCCGGACGGCGGCCTGGCTTTGCTGCTTTCCCCTTTCCAATACTTGAGGGCCCTGTTGTGGGGCGATCCCCATCTTTACTTTTATAGTTCCACCTGGGGAGGGCTGTTGGATCCCCTGGCGGCTTCCTTTTTCTGGATCGGATGGGCCGCCCTTTGGAGGCCCCCCTCCCGCAAAATAGGCATTGGGGTGACCTTGGGCCTGGCTCTTTTCCTGCTCCCGGGGGTTTTGGCTTCCTCCTTTAATGCCCTCAGGGTCATCCAATGCCTTCCCCTGGCCCTTTTTTGTTCCGCCATGGGGCTCCAGGCCCTGGCCGG
>JASHQZ010000032.1 GCA_030038835.1 candidate division FCPU426 bacterium | reverse complement strand
CAGGCGAATTCGTTGCGAAACGGGCTGATGCAACTGCGGAAGCAAGTGGCCTCATACCTTCAACTCAACAACCAGGCTGAGTTGACCCCCGCGCAGGAACAAACCATCAATAATGAATTGAACAAAAATTCCGGTACGCTGGGTGAAACGCCGGTAACCACCCAGCCATGAAGCAGCTTTTTTAAAAGGAGTGTCCGATGATCCGCTTATTTTTTAAGGGAGCCTTTTCGTTGCTTCTTGGATTTTCCATTTCGGCGTCCGCGGCCACCACTTCCACCGTTCCCGCCGCTAAAAACCCCCACTTGCACCAGGTCAACCTGCGCGTCAGGACCCAGAAGTTTTTGGTCCAAAAAGGCTTAAAGGCCGGGAAATTCGACAAACAGCAGGCCCTTTCCATTTGGGCGAGCTTGAAATCGGTCCGTCAGCAGGAGCTTGCTTTTTATAAGCAAAACGGAACCCATGAACTGACGTCCGACCAACAGGCCCAACTCAACCAAGCCCTGGATCAAAACTCCGCTCTTCTGGGGGAAAAGCCCGTCTCATCCAACCCCTGACCTTCCCCACCCAATCCACCCATTCCCGACCCCCAGTCATCGTGCCTAGGGAAAACCCCATTCCTCGTTTCGCTCCCAAGTTGGTTTTATCCGCGCTTGTTTTCGAATGGTTCCTTCTTCACGTGGCTCCCACGGTCTATTTTGGCGACTGTGGCGAAATACTTTCGGCGGTTTACACCGGCGGCGTTCCCCATCCCACGGGTTTTCCGCTCTACGTTCTTTTAGCCACCCTTGTCGCCAAAACCGGCCTTCCCACCCTGGGAGTGAACGCCCTCGCGGCCCTGGCCGCCACGGCTTGTGGGTTCCTATTCATGGAGGTCTATCGGGAATTCCGAAAAACTTATTTTCCCGCGGCTCTTTCCACGCCCCTTTACCTGGCCGGCCTCCTGGTTTTCCTTTCTTCCTCTACCCTTCTCTTGCACAGTTCGGCGGCCCGCACCTATACCCTGAACCTGCTTTGCGTCCTCACGGCCCTTTACTTCGCTCTTAAAAACCAGGGTTTCTCCACCCGGCAAGCTTGTGGCATGGGCTTCCTTTTGGGCCTGGGGCTCGACAGCCACTTTCTTTTCTGGACGGTCCTCCCCGCCTGCGGATTGGGCTTTTGGAACAGGAGGAAGGAGATCCTTTCCAAATGGCCTTGGACCCTTTGCGGGCTCATCCTCGCCCTAAGCCTCTACCTTTGGATTCCCCTGCGCTCCCACCTCCACCCCACGGTCAATTGGGAACATTCCGATGATTTTTACGGCCTCTGGGACTACCTGACCCAAAAAGACTACCGGTTCAAGTTCTTCGCCCGGGATTTCACCGGCACCCTTTCCTACTTTCAGTCGCTTGTGGGCTGGATCGGAAAGGACCGCCCCTTCCCTTTCCTGGCCTTGTCCCTCCTGGGCATGGCATTCAGTTTCTCCAAAAACCCCCGGTGGGCAGGCATAATCCTTTCGGTGGTGGCCTCCAATGTCCTGATATTGTTTTTCTACGGCAACGAAACGGACTTGCGGATAGGCTATCGTTCCTTCCTGCCGCTCCATACGGCCCTAGCCCTTTGGGCTCCCCTGGGGCTGGAATGGCTTTTTTTCAAGTGGAAATCCCCTTCTCCCCGCACCCAAAAAACCGCCCTTTGGCTATCGGCGGGCCTTTGCCTGGCGCTTGGCCTGGTTTTCCAGTCCCAATGGCGGAACCTGGGCCAAGCCACCCTTTGTTACGATTTCGCCGTGAATTACCTGAAGCCGATTCCCAGGGGGGCTTCGGTAGAAGTCCAGGGGGACGATGAATTGTTCCCCATCGCCTATGTGGAGCGGGTCCGCGGTTTGAGGCCGGACATCCATGTGATCGACTGGGACGGGGACCTTTTTCCCGAGGCCCTCCGGCGCTTAAAGGAAAACCCCTCCCTAAGGCGCTCGGATGTCGAAAAAGAGGATTTTAACGAGGCTGGCGGCCAGTTATACCTGTCTTACGACCCAGGTTTTTTTTCCTCCATGAGGGTTGAGCCTTATGGCTTTTGCTACCGCCTGACGGCAATGGATTCCGGCAAAAGTTTCTTCCAATGCCCGGACCCCTATTCGATTTCTCGAATGAGGCATTCCGGCATGGACCTGCCCGATTCCGAGGCCGAGGAAACCGCAGCCGAGTATCCCTTGATGGAGGGAGCCTACCTGCTGTCCAAGGGGGAAGATCCACAGGCCTTTGAAAAATTGGAGGAAGCCGATGAGATGGGTGCCCATTCGATCCACACCCTGAACAACCTGGCCCAGCTATATTCGGCGTCCGGCCATTGGGAACAGGCCGAGGCGGATTTGAACAAAGCCATTCTGCTCCAACCCCATCTTTTCAAGGCTTATTTGAACCTTGGGATTCTTTACGGAAAAGAAGGACGGTACCGGGATGCCTTGTCCTGCTTCCAAACGGCCTTGAAGCTTCAACCCGGAAACCCCGCGGCGAATTTTTATCTCCAAAAAGTCGAGGCGCTTATGCTGGGCGGTCCAAATTGAGACTGTTGAAAAAATCCCATCATAATTGGATTTTTCAACACTCCCAAATTGAACGGTAGTTTTCCGAATCTCCGAACCGCGGGGGCAAAATCAAGAGGGTTCCAATATTCTGTTTTCCCGGCTCTCGCCGCTTCGATTTTTTCAGCGAACTATTGGTCACATCGGGCTTTGCCCGAATACTACCAAATTTTCAATGCTGGTGGCTCACGCCACCATTTAAATTAGATAAATTTGCCGCCCGAGGCCGGACTTAAACCGACATGACCCGGAGGTCGATGGATTTCATACAAGCGGACAGATCCCTTCCTTGTTGCGCTTTTCCACCCTAAAATGTGACCCACTATGAGACACAGACGCCCCTCGTCCCTGGTTCCGGCATCCGCGGCCAAGCCTTTATCCGTGCCGGATAAAGGGCTTTTCCGGCAGGCTTGGGGCCTTTTCGTTTTTTCCGCCTTTTTCGCCGTTGGATTCAATGCCTTTTACGTGGATGGAATCGAATTAAAGCACAAAACCAAGAAAGACATCAACTGGCGGCCTTCTCCCCAGCCCGCCCTTCCTGGTTTTGGGATGGCTTCGCAATCCTCCGCCCCGGATGCCGCGACCCCCACGCCCTTGCCCGGCGAATCCAATCCCTTTCCCCGCCTGAGCCTGATGGGCGTCAAGGAACGGTTCGACAAAAAAACCTGCGTATTCCTCGACGCCCGGAAACCCGAGGAATACGGGGAAGGGCACATTCCCGGGGCGTTGAATTTTTACGCCAATGAAATCGGGAAATTCGCGCCGGTGGTCCTGCCCCAACTGCAGGACAAAGCCGAGGAAATTGTCGCGTACTGCCATGGAGGGGATTGCGATTTTTCCCTCCAAATCGCGAAAACACTGGCGGATGCCGGTTATACGCGGGTTGAGATCTTCACCGGCGGCTGGCCCGAATGGGAAAAAGCCGGATACCCCATCGCCAAGGGAAGCGGGCCATGACCATCGACGAAATCCTCAATGATCAAACGCTCTGCGGTTTGAGCCTTCTTTTGGTGCTGGTTTGGGCGGGGGCCCGGCGCCGCCTTTACGCCCTGCCCCAGTTGGACGCGGAAACCGCCGCGGCCACCCTTTTGCGCCTGGCCTGCGGTTTCCTCCTGGCCGGGGCCAGCCTGGACAAACTGGGGGACGCGGACGGCTTCCTGGGCTTGATCAAGGAGTGCTATTTTTATATTCCCGCCTCACTGCAACCCTTGACGGCGGTCGTCATACCCTGGCTGGAGTTTTTCACGGGACTTTGCCTGCTTTCGGGCTTCCGGTGGCGCGCGGCGGCGCTGGTGTTTTGCGTGCTGATGGTCGCCTATACCCTGGCCGTTTCCTGGGACGTACTGCACGGCATTGACTGCGCCTGTGGATGCTTTAAGACCGACTCGGCGGAAAAGATGAGCGTGTGGACCGTGGCACGGGATCTCCTGTTTTTCGTAACCGGTACCATTGTTTTAACGTGTCCGGGAACCTATCTTTCCTTGGACAGGTTGAACGGTCAAAAAGCCGGTTCTTAAGATTCTCCCGTGCCTTCCCCCCCCAAAAAACTGGGTCCGGCCGCCCTTTTCTTTCGCCGGCTTTAAAATGTGTTAAAATCATAAATATGATTTGGCTGATCCGGCGGGGCAATAAAGGCGTTCCGTATCAGACGAAACTTAAAGGCTGGCGATGATGGCGATGGAACCGATGAGGCCCGATCAAGTGGACGCGCTGGGCCGTATGAACAAGAAGATTTACGACGAATTCCGCAACCTGGGTTACGCGGGCGTGGCGGTGGACCCCGTCCGTTTCCTCGCCTTCCGCAAGCAGACCAACAACGACCGGTTCACCGAACTGGTGGTTTCCGACGCCGGGGTTTTTTTCATGGACACGGCCCGCAAAATCAAGTTCAAGTTCCATCCCGACTATTTTCTCGTCTATCACGACGGCCTCCACGCCGTGGACCAGGAAAAGCTCGGCCAATTGGAAGGCCCGGCGGTGGTCCTGGACAACCTGCTGGAATTTTGGAAAAAGCCCGGCACGGGGCTTTGCCTGGTGGCCGACCACCTGAACCACTGCCAGTACCTGTCCGAGACCCAAAAAGCCGAATTGGATCGGGTTCTGACCCTGTACAAGGATGACTCCCTTATCATCCGCCCCATGCTTCACCGCAAAATCAAGGAAGCAGGCCCCTCCTCCACGCGCATTTTTTCCCTCGACGAGTAAAGGCGGTCCGCGGTAAAAGCCTTGAACCCTCGGTTTCATGCCGGGCTATCGACCGTGAACTGTCAGCTGTCTTTCTCGAATTCCTTCAATATCGCTTTCGCCCTCTCCTGGTCCAAGGGCCCCAAACCGGGCCTCTCCAGGAAATCCCTTAAAACCTTCCTGCCCTCCCGCATCCGCCCCGTCTGGCTGTAGGCCAGGGCCAGGTTGATGGTCAGCGACAAAGGCAGGGGCGCGGATTCCCCTTGAAGCAAGCGGATCAGCTCCTCCCGCTGCCCCCGCTTGCCGAGTTCGGAGGTGAGGAAGAGCAGGATTTCCTCGTCGTGGGGCGCCCGCCGCAGGGCTTCCTCCAAGGCCTGCCGGGCTTCCGGCCATTGCCCTTCCTCGGTGAGGGCCCAGGCCTTCACCAAAAGGGGCGAGGCGTTGGAGGGGTGCTCCAAGGCCAGACGGTCCATCCATTCCATTCCCTCGGGCTTGCGGTCGGTTTGCAGGAAAAGGTAATAAAGCTGCTTTAAGGCCTCCAGCCGGCCCGGCTCCAGCCGGACCGCAGTCTGGATTTCATCCCAGGCCAGGTCCATCTCCCCGGAGGCCAGGTAAGCCTTGAACAGGTTCAAGTGGGCCGTGGCCGAATCGGGGTTCTCGTCCAGGTATTCCAAAAGGAACCGCTCGGCCTCGCGGACGCGGCCCGCCTCCAAATGGGCCGTGCCCAGGCCCAGCAGGGTTTCGGAAAGGCCGGGTTGCAGGCCCCGGGCCTTCTCAAAGCAGCGGCAGGCCAGGTCGGTCAGTCGGTCCTTGAGGAGCCGCCACCCGAATTGGGCCAACGTCCCTGGATGGGTTTCCTTCTCCACGGCCTCGCCCATTTTTTTTTCGTAATCCGCCCTTTTCACGAAAGCCGCCGAAGCCTTCCCCTTTTTCCCCGGAGCGGGAATGACGAAAAGCTCCCCCAAGCCGATCAGTTGCTCCAGGACGAACGAATCCCCAGGCAGGAGTTCCAGGGCCTTCCAAAAAGCCTGGGCGGCCCCGGACTTGTCGCCCTGGGCCAGGTAGGTGCGGGCCAGGTTGCTGTAGATCCACCCCGCGTCCGGGGCCATGCGGAGGGCCTTCTTGTAAAAGGACTCGGATTTTTCCATCTCGCCTGTGGCCCGGAAGCAGTATCCCAGCTGGAAGGAGGCCAGCGGGCACTCGGGGTCGATGTCCAGGACTTCCACCAGCTTGGGGATGGCCTCAGCGACGCGCCCCGATTCGAAATAGGGGGCCACTTCCCTTAACCGGGGCCACTTCTTCACGAACAATTGGTAAAGATAGGCTCCCGGCACCCCGGGCGCGGCCTCCAGGAGTTCCTCCATCACCAGGGCGCCCTCGTTGAAGTCGTAGCCTTTTTTCTCCATTTCCTCCTGTCGGTGCAGCCAAACCGGCACGTGCAACGGCAGATGATGGAACTGGGCCATGGCTTTAGGGAGGGAGATGAAGGTGATTTCGGGCGGAACCTCGGGCGGGCGCTCGAATTTCGGTGAACTCACAAGAACTCCTTAAAAACCTTTTTCACCACAGAGGACACGGAGTACACAGAGCTAAGGATGAGTCAAGATTTAAAGTCTCCAGATTTTTCTCTGTGTCCTCTGTGGTTCGATATTTTTCAATCCTTTGGCAGTTTCCCGGTTTTTTCGGCTTCATCCAACAGTGCCAGCCCCGCCGCCGCGGATGTATGGGCCCCGGGGCAAAGCAGGGCTTCCTTAAAGGCCTGTCGGGCCTCCTTAAAATGGCTGCGGCGGAAATAGAGGGCCCCCAGGTCGCTATAAAGATGGGCCGCGGGACAGCCTATTTCAATGGCCTGCTGCAAGGCGGCCACTTGGGCATCGTAATTGCGGTCGCCATAGGCGTTTTCCGCTATTTTCTCCCAAAAGCAGGATTCCAAGTAGGGGTCGTTTTCGAAAAGGGGGTAAAGGGAGATCAGTTTCTCCACCACCGGCTGTCGGGACCGGTAATCGCGGTTATCGAAAACCGCGGGCAAGAGTCCCCGCATGGCTTGGTCGGCCGCCACGAGCCGGCCCAACACTTCGGCGGTGGGGCAGGGCAGGGGGATCAGCGCCAGCATTCCCCCGCCGTCGGACCATCCCATGTCCGGCGACAGCCAAACCCACTGGGCTTGGGAGAACCGCTTCTGCAGGCAATCCCGGTAATTGACGTTGGTGAACACGGCGGCCCAGCGGGCCTGGGCCGGGTCCAGTCCCGGATTTTCGCCCGCATTGAAGGAAAAAGTGGCCAGTGGAAGGCTTTGGTCGTAGAGATCCGGCACTAAGTCGCACAGGATCAAGCCGGGACCCCATTTTTTCCCCCAGTCCTCCAGGAGTCCATAGGCCCTCAGCCGGTCCAGGGACTTGCTCCCGAACCAATTGTCCTTCGGTTGGGCCCAAATGTCCTGGTAAACCCCGAAAAGGTGGTAACCGTCCATCCCCAGGGAAACCAGGAAGAACAAACCCAGGGCCGGCCATCGCCAGGACCGTTTCAAACCCGAGAGAAGGGCCGAAAGCCCCAGGGCCACGCCCGCTAAAAGGAGGGGGAGGAGCGGGAGGACGCGGAACATCTCCACTCCGCCGGTAAGGAACCCGGGCAGGTAAAAGAGGAGGAAAACCAGGGGCCAAAACTTG
>JASHQZ010000286.1 GCA_030038835.1 candidate division FCPU426 bacterium | reverse complement strand
GTGCCCGAGTCGTCCCCCATGTTGCCGAAAACCATGGACTGCACGTTGACGGCGGTCCCGATGTCGTGGGGAATGTCGTTTTGCTTGCGGTAGTAGATGGCGCGGTCGTTCATCCAGGAACGGAACACCGCGTCGCGCGCCCCGCGCAGTTGGGACATGACGTCCTGGGGGAAATCCTTGCCGGTCTTCTCCCGGATGAGCTTCTTGAACTTCTCGACCAATTCCTTCAGGTCGACGGCGGAAAGCTCGGTGTCCAGCTTCACGCCTTTCTCCTCCTTCACCTTGTCGATCACGCGCTCGAAGACTTCCTTTCCCATGTCCAAGACCACGTTTCCGTACATCTGGACGAAGCGGCGGTAGGAATCCCAGGCGAAACGCTCGTTGTTGGTGGAGGCGATCAAGCCCTTGATGGTTTCGTCGTTCAAGCCCAGGTTGAGGATGGTGTCCATCATGCCGGGCATGGAGAACTTGGCGCCCGAGCGAACTGAGACCAGGAGGGGGTTGTTCTTGTCCCCGAATTTCTTACCCAAGGCCTTTTCCAGGCGGGCTAGGTGCACCTGCATTTCCTTATCGATGGCATCGGGCACCTTCTTACCGCTCTCATAGTAAATGCGGCAGGTTTCGGTGGTGATGGTGAAGCCCGGGGGGACGGGCACGCCGGCGTTGGTCATCTCGGCCAGGCCCGCGCCCTTGCCGCCCAACTCGGCCTTCATGGTGCCTTCGCCCTCGGCCTTTCCATTGCCGAAGAAATAAACGAACTTCTTGCCCTTGGCGGTTGCGGCTGGTTTGGACTTGGATTTTGAAGATGATTTCTTCCTTTCGGCTACTTTCGGCATGAGATTCCTCCTAGAAAGTTAAAAACGTATCGAGCGGTCAACCACGGCGTTTTGCTTGGTTTGGATTTAAGTCTTGGCTGGCAACTGACAGCTGGGGGCTGGCACCTGCCTTTAAAAGGGGCCTTATTGTAGCAAAGCGGTTTTTGAATGCAATGAAAGCCATCACAATAAACAGCTTAGAAACATGGGAATTTTTGAAGTCCAGGCGAAGTAAGGCGGGGGAATTTTGGATGGCGGAACGCTCACCATTAGGCGGAGGGGGCGGAAGCCGTTTCCGAGGAATAAACAAGTTTCCTGAAATCGCATAGCCTCAACAGCAATTCTGCCGCCTGTTTCAAGAGCGCCAGGCGGTTGTTGCGGACCTTGGCGTCCTTATCCATGACCATCACCTTCTCGAAAAAGTCGTGGATGGGGGCCACCAATATTTCCAAGTGTCCCACAATTTGCCCATAATAGTCGTCACTGTCCCGATCCGTATCCCCCAATAATTTTTCGACGAATTGGATTTTCTCGAACAGTTCCTTTTCTTCAGCCAACCTCAAAAGGGGCTTGACGACCTTATCCGAAACCTTCTTTTCCGGAAGGATGCGAAGCACCCGTCCCGCTGCGGTCACCAATTTTTGGAAGTCCGCGTCCATCTTGACCTTCTGGACCGTCTCGGCCTTGGTGACCATATCGATCAGGTTGGAGGCTTCCGTAGCGGTGACGGCGTTGATCACGTCGTAGGAAAGGCCCTTGGACTCCAGTACGGTCTGGAGGCGCCCCTTGAAAAACTCCAATATCTCCGGCACTTCCCTGTCCTGAGCTTGTCGAACGGGCTTGGCTTTGGATTTTGCGCCATATTGCCTTTCTGCGGCCTGAACCAGTTCCACCAATGAAACCTTGTATTTGTTCTCGAGGAGGATTTGCAGCACTCCCAGGGACTGGCGTCGCAAGGCAAAGGGGTCCTGGGAGCCGGTGGGAATAAGGCGCGCTTTGAAACAACCCACGAGGGTATCCAATTTGTCCGCCATGCTTAAAAGGGCAGGGGCCCCCGGTGGCGGCAGCTTGTCGCCTGAATATCGGGGGTAATAGTGGTACTGGATGGCTTCCCCGGCTTCCGGCTTTCCCTGCTTGGCCAAGTAGATGCCGCCCATGATGCCCTGTAGGCTGTTGAATTCCTTCTCGCGGATGATGTTGGTGGCCAGGTCCGCCTTGCACAGCCGCGCGGCTTCCCCGGCGTACTTCACCTTTTCTTTGGGGATGCCGCAAAGGGGTCCCAGTTTGTCCACCAGCTTCTCCAGCCGAGCGGCCTTGTCGGCCATGGTGCCCATGCCCTCCAGCCAGGTGATGCCGGATAGTTTTTCCGCCCAGTTTTCCAGGGGCACTTTCATATCCTCGGAGACGAAAAACTTGGCATCCTCCAGCCGGGCCCTCAGGACGCCCTCGTTGGCCCGGATGACCACGCCCTTGTCGCGTGGAGTGCCGTTGATGACGCCGACGAAACAGGGAGCCAGCCGGCCTTCCCGGTCCCTCACGGCAAAATACTTTTGGTGCTCCCGCATGGCGGTCACGATGACCTGTTCGGGAAGCTCCAGGTACTTGGGGTCGAAGGAGCCCATGACAACGTCGGGCGATTCGATGAGGTTGTTGACGTCGTTCAAGAGTTCCGGGTCGGGGATGACGAGGGTTCCCTTGTCCGCCGCGGCCAACTGCACCTTGTTCCAGATCATCTGCCGGCGCTCGTCCGGGTCAGCGACCACGCCCGCCTGTTTGAGGACTTCCAGGTAATCCCCCGCCTCCACCACGTCCAGGGGGCCCTCTTTCAAGGCCCTGAGGCCCCTCGTTTCCCGGCTGCTGTAAAGGCCGGCGATCTCAAAGGAGATAACCGAACGGGAAAAAACCGCGCAAATCCAACGGATGGGCCGGGCAAAAAGGAAGTCGCCGTTACCCCAGCGCTGCATCTTGGGGAACCGGATTTTCCTGATCACTTCCGGGAAGACCTCGGCCAAAATCTCGGAGGTCAGCCGCCCCCCGCCTTTTTTCAGGGCCACCACCACCTCGCCCTTGGAGGTCATTTTCCGCTTCAAGGACGCGGCCGAGACCCCTTGGGCCTTGGCGAACCCCTCCCCGGCGCGGGTGGGTAGGCCGTGCTCGTCGAAGGCCACCGAAACCAACGGGCCCGTGACTTCCTTGCTGGTGTCCTGTTGCATCTCGGGCAGGCCCTTGAAGAACAGGGCCAGGCGTCGGGGCGTGTAATAGGTATAGAGGTGCTGGTAGGAAATCCGGTGGTCCTTGAGGGATGCCTCCGCGGCCGCCACCATCTGCTCGATGGCCGGGCGGATGTAGGAGGAAGGTAGTTCCTCACACCCGATCTCAAGTATGGCGTCTTTCAGGATCATGGAAACCTCAAATGCAATTTGAACCGTCCCTTCGACATTGCTCAGGGCCCTGAGGCTCTCGAAGGGCAAGAGCACCAAGCACACCCAGAAAGGCAAAGCCTAAAAATGAATCCGCTTTAAATTCCTTGTCTTTCTCGTCGTTCTTGGTGCTCTTGGTGGTTAAACTTCTTGTTTTTCAAGAATTTTCAAAATATTGGGCCAACTGCTGGCTCTCTTTTTCCTTCTTTTGAGCCTTTTTCAACAGGGGGAAGCCCAGTTCTTCCCTTTCCTTCAAGTAGGCCGTGGCCACGGCCTTGGCCATTCCCCGCACACGGGCGATGTAGTTGGTGCGCTCCGCTACCGAAATGGCGCCCCGGGCGTCCAGCAGGTTGAAGGTATGGGAAGCCTTGATGACGTAATCGTAGGCCGGGGCCGTCAGCTTGAGCTCCAAAAGGCGCCGGACCTCCCCTTCGTAGTCCTTAAAATGCCGGAGCAGCATCTTGGTGTTGGCGTGTTCAAAATTGAAGGCGGAGAATTGTTTTTCGGACTGGTGGAAAATGTCCCTGTAAGTAATGCCCTTGCCCCCGTAATGGAGATCCCAGACGCTGTTGACGCCCTGGATGACGGTAGCAATGCGCTCCAAGCCAAAGGTGATTTCCCCCGAAACGGGCTTGAGTTCCAACCCGCCGGTTGTTTGGAAAAAGGTGAATTGGGTGATTTCGATTCCATCCATCCAAACCTGCCAGCCCAACCCGGAGGCTCCCAGGGTGGGGGATTCCCAGTCATCCTCCACGAAGCGGATGTCGTGCTCATCCTGCCGGATGCCGATCTCTTCCAGGCTTTCCAGGTACATCTCCACCATGTTCTCCGGTGATGGTTTGAGGATGATCTGGTACTGGTAGTAATGCTGCATGCGGTTGGGGTTTTCGCCATAGCGTCCATCTTTGGGGCGGCGGCAGGGGTCTACGTAGGCCACTTGGTAGGGTTCAGGGCCCAGGACGCGGAAAAAGGTGGCGGGGTTGAAGGTTCCCGCGCCCTTTTCCAGGTCGTAGGGCTGCTGGATCACGCAGCCCTGGCGGCTCCAGTACTGGTCCAAAGTCAGGATGAGATCTTGTAGGGAATGCGTCATGTTTCCGATCCGTTTTTTTACTGGAAGAAAAAGAGGAAATTTAACATAAGGGATTTACTACAGCCGAACAAGCTTAAAATGCCCTGTTTTCCCCGGAATGAACGGGTTTTCGGATGGCAAGGACAGGCCACTGCCAAAAAGGGACAACCCCAAAGCTTTGGCTTTCCGGTGTTTTCCACAAAAAGTTGAAAGCCGTATCCACACCCGACGATTTCCGAAAATCAATGAGTATCCGGTGGCGCCCCACCGACAAGATCACGGTCCCTTGCTGGTTGCCCGGCCCTTGCAAAACCTCACGGCCATCCACCCAGGCAGCCGCCTCGTCCGTGGTGAGGGTTAGGAAAGTATAAGGGCCCTTTTGGGGAGCCAGGAGATAGCCCGTCCATCGGGCCGAAAGAGTCTTGAAATCCCTTAATCCAAAATCATCGCGGAAGGTGAAATTCAGGACGGGGTCGGTACGCGTCAAGGCGGGACGTCCGCTCCAGTCGTCCGAAAGCCAGTAGGTGCCCCGCAAGCCGCCCCAATCGCGCCCTTCACAGGGGCTTCCAGCCGGCACCCGGTAAAAATAAACCAGGGGCCACCCTTTGAAGTATTCGTATTTTTCCAGTGTTCCACCGGGGTACGTTTTTTGAAGAAGCTGAAGGACTCCGGTTTTTCCCTCATCCAGGACAAAAAGCGAATCTCCTTTGAGTTTCGTCGTATCCGGCAATGGATGTTCCATGAAATTCATTTTCTGGAATCGTGCCATTTCCTTGAATGCTAGAAAATCTACGACGAAATTTCCAAAAAACCTCGGAGTTAAAAAAAACGTATTTTCCGAACCTCTTTCGAGGCGCTCTCCTACCGCCGTCGCTTCGGGAAAAAAGACGGAACAGACC
>JASHQZ010000285.1 GCA_030038835.1 candidate division FCPU426 bacterium | reverse complement strand
CCGGGGTTTGGTTTAAGGATGCAAAGTTTAACCAGCCCTTTGTCCAGCGTCAATCAAGAAGGGCGGCAAAAAAAATCCCCGGATTTGGTAAGAAATCCGGGGATAGGGCTCCGTTTTAAAACGGCCAGCTACTGGGCGACGACCTTGGATACCGCAACGGTGAACTTGCCCACCGTCTTCGGCTGGATGTTGAAGGTTGCCACCTTGCTGAAATCCTTGGGGGCGCCCTTGATGGCGTCGGGCGGCGTGTAATAGGGGTCCAGGCTGAAGGACGCCATGGGGATGGAGATGGTTTCCCAACCGCTGCCCTTGGTGGAAGGCGAGTCCGCCACGTATTGGTTGTTGTTCTTGTCCTTCAGGGCGATTCCCAGGACCACCGGTGCCTTGGAATAAACCTGGAGGCTGAGGGTCTGGGCCCCGGCCAAGTTGGCCCCGCTCCAATCGGCGCCGCCGGCGCGGCACCACATGCCGCAATAACCGCCTTGCTTCAATTCGTAGGTGATCGAAAGGTATTTGGCACCCGCCGCGGCCGTGAAAGTGAAGCTGGAACCCTGGCTGTCCTGGAAGGTTCCCGCGCTCTTGGCATCGATCGTGGAGGGATCCAAAACCTGAACGGCCGGGCCGCTGGGGGCGGAGGAGGCCGCAGCGGAACCGGAAGAGGACGAGGAAGCGGGTGAAGCGCTGGCCGTGCCCGACGCCTCAATGGGCCCGATCTCCACCACCGAGGCGCCCGTCATCTGCGGGGAGAAATTCAGGTTGGAGATCTTGCTGAAATCCATGGGGTGACCGGCGATCGCGTCGGGCGGGGTGTAATAGGGATCCTTGATGAAGGCGGCCAAGGAAACGGTGACCGGGGCCCAATCCCCCGCCACGATCGTGACCTTTTCGATGTATTGCACGTTGAAAGCGTCCTTGATGGCGAGCTGGATGTCGCCCGCCGCGCTGGACTTAACCATGAACACCAAATTCGCGGCTTTCGAGATGTCACCGGAGGTGTTGGTGTAAATCCCCGCGTATCCGCCTGAAACGAGATTGGTGGTGATTTTCAAGGCCTTGGTGCCCGCTGTGGGCCCGTCCTCAAAGCTGAAATCCACCTTGGTTCCATTGCTGTCGTTATAGGTTCCCGCCGCTCCAGGACCCAAAGAGGACCAATCCTGGATGACCGCGGCGAAGGCACCGGAGGCCTGCAGCATCAAAGCGGCTAACCCAACACCCGTCAATTTTTTCATCCCTGTCTCCTTCCTCGAATTTTCCTTCTCCCATCGAGATTAAAGCTTATCGTCGATGAGCCCCAGGCAAACCACTTCGACCACCATCCAAACAGCGGCCAAAACGATGAAATACGAAATATCGTGGCGGCCGCCCCCAAAGGCGTAGCTGAACAAAGAAAAAAGGGAGTAATTCAAAAACCACAGGATCAGCACCGTGCGTGGAAGACTGAAATTTTTCATGAAATCCCTCCCGGATTGACCGCCGGGCTTGTTTAAGGCGCGGCGATAGATTTTAAGGCAGACCTCAAAACTTCTTCAACTGTGGATTTCGGTCCCAAGCCTTGGACCGCCGACAAAACCGCCCGGCGGGATTCGGCCGCCGAATACCCCAGGGCCATCAAAGCCTGGACCGAATCGGAAATGGTCTTTGTTTCAGCGTTAAAAACGCCTTCCTCGCCGGATCCCCCCCCCGTCCCGGCCAATTTCGCGACCTTGTCCTTCAGCTCAAGGACCAGGTGTTGGGCGGTTTTTTGGCCGATGCCGGGCACGGATCTCAACGCGGTGATGTCGTTATGGAGAACGGCTTGGTAAAAAGCCTCGGGAGGGAGGGTGGAAAGAATGTTCATGGCGGCCTTGGGGCCCACGCCCGAAACGGTGAGCGCCAAAAGGAAGGCCTGTTTTTCGGCATCCTTCAAGAAACCGTAAAGCTGGAAAAGGTCCTCCCGGACATGGAGATAGGTTTTCAGGAGGACGGTCTGGCCTACGGCGGGAACGGCGTGCAGGGTTTTGGGGGAGACGAAGACCTCGTAGCCCACGCCGTTCACGTCCAATTCCACCCGGTCGGGGAACTTGCCGGTCAAAACCCCCTGCAGGAAGGCGATCATTTCCCCTCCACGGGCTGTCGGAGAGTTTCAAATTTGGAGTTTTGAATTTATGGTAAATTTTGAATTTTTAAAAAAATTCAAAATTTGACGGCAACTCAAAACCCAGAACTCAAAACTCGTCGTTCGAGTTCTCAGTCTTCTAAAAATTTAAGATGAACTAGAATGTGGAGCAGCTCCTCCACTTGCGTGAGGGCCGGGGCTTCCTTGTTTTGCGTGGCCGCGTACCAGAAGGAAATCACGCTTTGGTCAAGCCAGAGCCCCTTGCTCTCGAAATCCTCGTCGATGACCAGGGCCTTGTAGTGGTGCTCGTCCAGCTCGTTTTCGGTAACGGGGCTTTTCAGGCCCGAAGCCCTCAGCTTGATGTGCTCCTTGGCCTGGTTGAAGTACTTCTGGTCGTCCTCGTTCAGGTTCTCAAACACCACTTGGGCGGCTTCCCGGTCGATGCCCTCCAGGATGCTCTTGTCCACCCACACTCCCAGGCTCTCCTCGTCCCAAAGGTATTCGTGTCCCTGGTGTTCCAGGAGCGTCATGGGGTTCCCGCTATCGGGACTGAGCTTGTCGCTCTTGCCTTTATTCACCGTGTCGCGCAAAAAATCCTCGGCGGTCACGTTAAATTTCTCGTCCGCCGGATAGCCGCATTCGGGGCAGTACCGGGCGTTCTCAAAAAGCTTGTTGCGGCAATTCTTGCATTTCATAGACATAATTCTCCTGACTCTTCGTTGGTGACTAAAACCCCTTCCGCCCCCCCTGGGGAGGGAGGGGAAACGGATCCATCCGTTTCGAAAGCTGCCGGACTGTTTCGGACAGCCGCGTTCCCACGCACTGCGCGTGGGTGATGGCGACGGCCAGGGCGTCCGCCGTGTCGTCGGGCCGGGGTACCTCGGCTAGCCCTAAAAGCAGTTTGACCATCCTCTGCACCTGCTGCTTGTCCGCCGCACCGTAACCGGCCACGGCCTGCTTGACCTCCATAGGGCGGTACTCATAAACCGGAAGTCCCGCCAAGCCGCAGGCCAAAAGGGCCACTCCTCTGGCCTGTCCCACCGCGATGGCCGTCTTGGCGTTGCGGGAGAAGAACAATTCTTCCATAGCCGCCGCCCGCGGCCTCGTTTTTTTCAATACCTCCTGGACCTTCCCGAACATCTCGGCCAGCCTTTGTTCCAAGGGGCGGTGGGGTTCGGTTGTCAACGTCCCGTACTGCCCGGCCCTCATCCGGTGGCCTTCCTGCACCACCACCCCAAACCCCATCCGCGCGATTCCCGGGTCGATCCCCAGGATGACTTTTTTTGGCGCTTCTAAATAGCTCCTGTTTTGTTCCTTTGCTTCCAATATCCTTCTTGGCTTCTTGGCGTCTCGATGCTCTTTATCGCCCTTGGCCGCGCCAGCGGACAATGGGTGGCGGTAAATATCGTCTTTATCTTTCAAGCTTCGCCATGATTTCGTCGCTGATCTCGAAATTCGCGTAAACATTCTGAACGTCGTCATTCCCATCGAGGGCGTCGTAAAGTTTCATGAAAGAGGAGGCCTTGTGCTCGTCCAGGGGCACGGTCGTTTTGGGGATCATGGTGACCTCG
>JASHQZ010000284.1 GCA_030038835.1 candidate division FCPU426 bacterium | reverse complement strand
GCTGCCCCAGGGGGCTTGGCACCTGCTTTGGCTTTATGTCGCCACTTGGGCCTACGATACGGGAGGTTACTTCGCGGGCCGCTGGTGGGGCCAACACCACTTCGCGCCGTTGGCCTCGCCCAAAAAATCGGTGGAAGGCTGCGTCGGCGGCTTCGCGCTGGTCCTGGCGTCGCTTTTACTGCTTTGGAAGGCGATGGCTTCTTGGGGCGTGGAATTGCCCTACCACCTGACGGACGTGCTGGCCCTCGCCGTGATTCTTTCCCTGTTCGGGCAGCTGGGTGATTTGGTAGAATCCATCATCAAACGCAGCCTTTCCGCCAAGGATTCAGGTTCCCTGCTCCCCGGCCACGGCGGCGTTTTCGACCGGATCGACAGCCTTCTTTTCAACGCCCCCGTCCTGTTTTATTACCTTTTTCACTTCTTTTTGCCGGGCCAGAAATAACTTCCGGAGGGTTTATGCCACTCGAAGACCTCATCAAAAAAGCCCACGCGACTTTTCTCCACCAGTACGGGGGGGATCCGGGCCGGAAAGTCACCCTGGTGGCGGCGCCCAGCCGCCTAACCCTCCTGGGGGGCGAATACACCGAGGCCGTGGACGGGTTCAGCCTTTTGGCGGCCGGCAACCACTCGGTAGTGGTGGCGGCCCAGCGCCGCGGCGACAAGATGGCCTTCATCCATTCCCTGACCTATGACGAGAAGATCAAGGTGTCCCTGGCCACGCTTAAGTTCGACCGCGCCGACGGCTGGGCCAACTATCCCAAGGGCGTGCTTTATTTCTACGAGCGCACGGGGCGAAAACTGGAGGGCATCCAGATGGTTGTGGCTTCCGACATGCCGGAAGACGTGGGGCTAGGCGCCTCGGCGGCCATCACGGCGGCCACAGCCGTGGCCTGCAACATCCTCGGCACCCATCCACTGGACGACGCCACCCTGGTCAAACTTTGCCAAAGGGTGGAAAGCCAGTTCCTGTCCCTCAGGGGGGACCATTTTTCCCCCTATGCGGTGAAGTTCGCCAAGAAGGACCAGTTGGTGCTCTTCGACGCCAGGACCTTTAAGCCCGAGTACATGCCCTTCGACTCCCAAAACTACAAGCTGGTGACCGTGGACAGCGGCGTGCGCAAGAAGGAACGCGAGGAAGAGTTCAAGAAGCGGCTGGACCTTTTCACCCAGCTTTTGGCGGAAATCCGCAAATTCGTGCCCAAGGTCGTGTCGCTGAGGGATGTGGGCGGCGAAGCCTATGAGACGGCCCGCAAAAACATCGACATTATCCTTCGAAAGCGCCTGGACCACGTGGTATACGAGAACCAGCGCGTGAAAAAGGCCAAAGATCTTTTGACCAAGGGGGACTACGGTGGTTTCGGGCGGCTTTTAAGCGAGTCTCATGATTCCTTAGCCGATAAGCTCAAAGCGACCTGCCAGGAAGTGGATATCCTCACCCGCGTGGTGCGGGGCCAGCCGGGATGCCTGGGCTCCCGCATGATGGGCATGGGCTGGGGAGGCTCTTTGGTCTGCCTGGTGAAGGCCGCGGAAGCCCCCGCTTTCGTGGACCGCGTGAGGGGGGAGTACAAAAAACAAGTCAATATTTCCCCCCAAATCCATGTCAACGAACCCCAGGACGGGGCCCGGGAAGTGGAAGCCGCCGTCTCCCTTCCGTCCCCTTCCTGATCCCGAAGAGATGACGGCGCTGGTTTCTCGCAACTTCTTTTAATGATAAAGCGGCGCAAGAAAGGCTTGTTTTCCCAAAAACCAAACCGCACAAAAGTAATTTATGTGGGACAGCTTGAAAGCCGGACTTTCATTAAAAAAACGATTCAAAATCAAATCATTTCCCTAGACGGGTTTTCATTTAACTTTATAATGTCTGTTGCTTAACGGGGATTTAAAACGCTTAAAACGATCCCAAACCCTTCTCTCGGAGGCGGCAATGCGCGGATGGAAAACGGGCGGGTTGTTTCTGGCTTTGTTGGCAATCTTAGCTTTGACGGCCCCTCCTTCCGCGAAAGCCCAGGGCGCTTCCACCGACCAATATTACGCCTATGGCGTCCAACTCTATAACGCCCGCAATTACAACCAGGCCCTCCAGTATTTCAACTATTCCATCAAGCTCAACCCCGGCAATGCCACGGCCTACCAGGCCGCCGGCAACTGCTATTACGCCTTGGGCAATAAGCAATACGCTTTAGCCTATTACCAACGCGCTTCCGCCTTGGAACCCAATAACGCCCAACTGGCCCAATTCGTCCAGAATCTCCAGGCCCAGGTGAACGCCGGGGCGGGCATGGGCGCGGCTCCCGCCGCCCCCAATTACCTGGCCCAGGGATACGCGCTTTTCCAACAACGCCAATACGCCGCTTCGATCCCTTATTTCCAGTATGCCATCCAGCAGAATCCCAGCGACTACCGTCCCTACTATTACGCCGGTTACGCGTATTACATGAACCAGGATCCCAAGGACGCAGCCCTTTATTTCGCCATCGCCAACGCCAAACAGCCCAACGCTTCCATCCAGGCCTATGCGGACCGCATCAAGGCCTCCCTTTCTCCCGACGACCAGCAATGGGTGGATGACCAGGTGGCAAAATACACCGGAACGGCCGTAGCGGGCGGAGGAACCGCCAGCAAGGGCGGCGGGTCGTCCTTCGGCTTCCACTTATTGGGGGGAATGGAATATATCTTCGCCGATCCCAGCCAGATCAAGCAGTACGTGGCAAGCGCTTATTCGGGGACCGTCTCCCAGGGAGCCGTTTCCCTCGCCGGAGTCACCCCCAACATCGTCGCCTTGCCCGAACTGGTGCCTTTCGTGCAATTGGGGCAGAATTTTGAGATCAACCTGGCCATCGGTTATTTCCCGGTGGGAAGCCTTTCTTATACGACCTACGATTACTCCCAACTCAACCCCACCACGGGAAACCCGCCTGATGTTTGGAAATACACCTTTAACACCACCATTGTCACGACCGACCTCGGCCTCAAATTCCTTTTTGGGGACCAGAAGGTCAAGGGTTACATCGGATTGGCCGGTGGGATTTCCCCCATCAGCCTGTCCTTCAGCAAGGAAGAATACGATCCCACGGGAACGACCCCGATCGGCCAGGATTCCAGCAGCACTCCAAGCGGCAGCGCCTATACGGCCATGGCCTTCAACGCCCAAGCCCTCCTGGGAGTGGATTTTTCCTTGGGCAAGGGGATCGCCTTGGGGCCTTATCTCGGCTACCGCTATTTGGACGCCTCCAATTTCCAGTACAATGGAAACACCCTGCAAATCGACACCAATACAGGGGCCGTCGGTGTCCCGGGCTCCACGAACTCCTCAGGCAACCCCTCCAATTTTCCGGCCTCGGCTCCGCACACTCCCCTCAACCTCGATTTCAGCGGGCTTGAGGGCGGGCTCAATTTGTCCTTCTCGTTCTAAATCCAGTCGGATTTTGGAATTCACCCAACGGGCCCTTCGGGCCCGTTTTTGTTTGAAGGATCTTGACAAAAAACCGCCGCCTAAAATCCCATCCGAGTAAACCTTTTGATTTTCAAGGCCGGATGTCTTACTTTGTGTCCTTCCCGGATTTCGCGGCAAGAGTTCCGGTCTTTGCTGATTACATTCATCCGG
>JASHQZ010000283.1 GCA_030038835.1 candidate division FCPU426 bacterium | reverse complement strand
GCGAGTAACTCAATCTTGAACCAGTTAAAGTGCATCAAACATGCCAAAGGTTAACGGATTTCCTTTGGTAAAAGATGGGCTTCTTTCCAGCTCTTTTGAAGCTATAGATTGTCAAAATTTATTAAAATCCAAAAAAATTCCATGAAGTTGAAGGTTTTTAGTCATAAATTTGTCAAAAAAGTTTATTTTTTAACGATCAACCAAAATCGAAATAAAAATCAAACTATTTAAGGATGGCTTGTGACGACTCGAGATTTAACTGGGGGAAACCGGCTAAAACGAGAACAGGTTGTTCCCCAGATGGAAGAGGACCAACACTAAGGATAAAGCCACAGCTGAACCAATGGGAACCGTCAGGTTGTCGTCCACATCAAACGAAAAGAGCTCTACCATGGCGCCCGCAAAAGCCCCTAGGAGGGCGATCCGCCAGTCTTCGAAAAACGTAAAGGCGACCAGGAAAGCGACCACAAAAAAAGACGTGCTCCCTTCCATGGACCGCTGGAAAATCTTGAGCCGGCCGAAATTCTTCCCACCCAGTTCCGCCGCCGCATCCCCCAGGGAAAGGAAGAGCATGGCGGTAATGGCGATGTAGCGGGAAAACAACAAAATCACCACGAAAAAGGCGAAGCAAAGGAAGGTGGAACCGTTGTAGCGGTTGGTTTCCGTGCGGCGGATAAAGACTGAAAAAACCTTCATAAATTGGGAATTGAATTTATGGTCGCGGAGCCTCAAGAAATCGAAAATAAAGGAAATGAGGAAACATCCACCCGAAACGATTAAAAGCCATCTCTTTGTGGCGGGAAGGCTCAGGCCAAAGGGCGGGTAAAGGTAAGCCAGGGGAAAAAGGGAGGAAGCCAAGACATGGTACATTTTCCGGAAACCCTGGAAAACCTTGGTTTCAATAACCTTTTCCGCTCGGCCCATCTCATCTCCTGGTTCGGGTTAAACTATAACCTCATGGAATTCCTGCTGATTTAAAAATATCATGGTGTTTACATTTTTGAAACATTATTTTTCGGTTTTATTCGACTTCTCGAGGAAATAGGTCAAGTGCTCCAATTCGGAGGCTAAGTCCACGCCCCGGACCAAAACCGACTTCGGAACGGCCAGCACGCAGGGCGCAAAATTGAGGATGGCCCGGATTCCCGCATCCACCAGGTCATCCGCCACCCGCTGGGCTTGGCTGGCAGGCACCGCCAAAACACCGATTTCGATCTTTTTTTCCCGCACCACTTGCCGGATGGCCGGAGTGGCCCAAATGCGGACCCCTTCCAGCTCCCAGCCAACCTTGGAGGGATCCACGTCGAAGGCTGCCTCGATCTTAAACCCAGCCTTGGCGAACCCGCCGTACTGCAAAAGAGCCGTGCCCAGGTTACCCGCCCCCACCAGGGCGATGCGCCACACCTTATGGAGGCCCAGGATTTCCCTCATCTTCGCGTCCAGCGTTTGAACGTCGTAGCCGATGCCCCTCTGGCCGAATTGACCGAAATAAGCAAGGTCCTTTCGGACCTGGGCAGGATTGATGCCGGAAGCTGCCGCCAACTCTTTGGAGGAGATCACCGAACGATGGTCATGGGCGAAACCCGCGAAGCTCCTTAAATAACGCGGCAGTCGGGCGATGGTGGGCTCGGGTATATTGCGCTTGCGGGCGGGGGAGGCCGTTCGTTTAGACATGCCGACCTTTCACGGGTAAAGTTTTGAGTTCCGAATTTTGGGTTTTAAGTTATGGTGGGCATCGAATAAATTTCATTCGATGACTTCCTTAATTCAAAATTGATTTTCTGAAGTTACCATTCGTCCATCGCGGAGCGCTGGGGGAAGATACGTTGTTCTTCCAGGTACTGGGTCCGGCGCTTGAGGGCGTCCGCAACGTCCCTTTTCAAATCGGTCAACTTAAAGGGCTTGGCTAGGTAATGGATGGCCCCTTTCCGCAGGGCCTCGATGCCCACGGCCAGGGAGCCGTAGGCGGTCATCAAGATGACGAAAATTGTCTTGTCCCTGACCTTCAGGTACTGAAGCAGCTCGAGGCCCGTCATTTCAGGCATGCGCATATCCACCAGGGCCAAGTCATAGGAATGTTTGCGTTGGAGGGCTATGGCCTGGGTGGCGCTCAAGGCCACGTCCACGCGGTAGCCGGCCTGCGTCAGGGTCTTTTGGATCATCTTGGCGAAATCGGCCTCATCGTCCACCACCAATAAATGGGCCTTTCCCAGTCCGACCTTTCTGGGTTTAGGTGCGGCTGGTTTTTTTTTACGGACGGCCTTCCTCATTCGGTGGATTCCTTAGCGCTCGTATTTTCTTTATTATAGTAAAATCTCTCCAAGTTGGCGGGTTCTTCCCCGGCCAGGCCCCCCACCGGGAACAAGAGGGTGAATACCGTGCCTTCCCCCACCCGGCTCTCCACCTTGACATCGCCATGGTGCTCTTCCACGACGCGCTTCACGATGGCGAGGCCCAAACCCGTTCCCTTTCCGAAACCCTTGGTGGAATAAAAAGGCTCGAAAATCCTCTTGAGATCCGCTGCCGGGATACCCCTTCCCGTGTCCCGGACGGCCACTTTGATTTCCCCCCGCTTGTCCTCCGCGCTTAAACGCATGCTGCGGTACTGGAAACGGGCCGATAAAGTGACTACGCCCCCCGCCGCGATGGAATCCACGGCGTTCTCCACGAGATTCAACAGCGCCTGGAAAAGTCCCTCCGGATAGGCCGAAATCGGGGGAAGTTGGGGATCCACGTCCAGGATCAGTTTCCCCCCCATCCTTCGGAGCCGGGGCTGCACCGCCGCCACGACTGCCCGGATGACCTGGGTAAGGGATGTGGGCTGGATTTCCGAAAGGGAATGCCGGCTGTAATTCAGGATGTCCCGGACGGTTCGAATGGCCCGTTGCACGTATTGTTCGATCTGTGCCAGCTGCTTATAAGCCTTGCTCGACTTGCGGGTTTCGGCCATCAACATTTCCAGGTTTCCAGAGATGAGGCCCAAGGGAGTGTTCACCCCATGGGCGATCCGCCCCGTCAGTTCCCCCATTTGGATCAAGTGGCGTTTCTGCTCCAATCCGCGTTCCCTCGACCGAAGGTGCTCCTCGCGGTTCCAAAGCTGGCGTACCAGGGCTACGGAAAATCCCGTTGTCAGGAGAAAAAAAAAGCTCCACCGGGCCGCTTCTTCCACGTAGATGCTTTGTCGCACGTCCGGAGGAGTGGATTCCAACAGGACGTAAAAAAGGTTGGAGTTGCGGGGGGCGAAATCCGAGGGGATATGATTCCGGTAGCAAAACCACAACGTTCCTAGGAAAAGGGAGAGCTGGGCCAAGGCCGTAAGGATGGCCAGTCGGGGGGAAAGCACCAGGCAGGCGGTCACAATGATGCAGAGGTAAAACGGGATATAGGCGCTCACGGGCCCGCCGGTGATGCTGACCCCCCAGCTCAAAAGCAGCCCGTCCATGAAAAGCCCCACCAGGATGAGCGGTCCCGCCAATCGTTGGTCGCGGCTTAGGATCTGCATCACGAGATTGTAAACACCCGAGGCGAGGATGATGGCCCAGACGCCCGCGAAAAGGCCGCCGGGCATTTTCCCCTCGATGGCCAGGATCAGGAAAGCCAAACAAAACAAACTGATCCAGCGCGTCAGGATGATTCTTTGGAAAAATTTTTGTTTCGATTCAAGGGAAGGCATGGATCCAGCTTTAAAGTTCTAAGTTTTGGGTTCTGAGTGTCGGGTTCATGAAGCTGATTTCATTGAAGATTAAATCAGCTTTTTACAAAACTCGAAACTAAAAACTCATGACTCATGGCTTTTCGGGAGATTTTGAGCGATCCACCGGAGGTAGTCGGCGTTCCCCCCGGCGATAGGCAGGGCGATCACTTCGCAAACCGTATAGGGATGATGGCCCTTGACCCAACGGACCAGTTTTGAAAGCCGGTCCCTCCGGGTTTTAATGACCAGGAGTTCCTCCCGGGTGGTTTCGATCTTCCCTTTCCACCAGTAGCGGCTTTGAAGCCCCGGCACGCGGTTGACGCAGGCCGCCAAACGGCCTTCCACCAGGCCTTTCGAAAGTTTTTCACTCACCGCCCGCCCGGGGGTGGTGACGAACACCACGTAGAAGCTCATGAATCACCCCTGAAAGTCGAATAATGAATTTTGAATAAAGAGTCGGTAACAAAAACCATTTTCACCGCGGAGACGCATGCCGACCTTCCATAAGGCTGTTAAAGGGGTCGGTATAGTACCGATTTCATTGTCTCCTTTAAGGTAAATCGGCACAGAGGCATCATTTTTGATTTCCCGGGATTTTTCGGATTTTTGGCTTTGTCTCCGCGACCCTGGGATTGGGTCTTGTTGCAGGTTCTAAGGTTCTTGCCCGTCGAGGAGGTTGTATATTTTTTCCCCCATGGTGGTGTGGGTGATCTGCACGGGGGGCCTGGACTTGGTCTCGGTGATGGTTTCCCGCGTGCCGGGCAGGGCGTAAACCTTGGCGCCGTCGGCCACGTCCACCATTTCGGCCAACCGGTTCTTGGAGAGGATTTCCAGTCGCCGGGCGATGGAGATCATATCCAGGCCCATGAAGGCCTGCAGGTCGGAATTTGAGGCGACGGCCCGGCCTGACTTGGCGAGGAAATAAAGGAGTTTCTTGCAGACCAGGTCCAATTTCAAATGTTCGTTCACCGCCTCGAACAAGTCCTGGAATTCCACCTGCTTTCCCTTGCGCTGGAAACCCCGGTACATCCCTTCCGAGAGAAGGTAAAAAAATCGCCGGGGGTTCCCGGAAGCCAGCGACAGGGCCAGGGTCAGGGCTTCGGGTTCCAAAAAATCCTCCCATTCCCCCTTGAACCCCGCGCTCTCCAGGCGGGCACGGAGGGCTTCCTTGAACTCCGCCGGGCTCCATTTTTCAACCAGCACGACGTGTTTGAAAAGGCCCAACACCGTGGGTTCGGCCCCTTCCCTTACCACCTGGCTTACCTTGGAGTAAAACTCCTCCTGCAAGGCGATGAGGAAGCCCACGTTGGGAAGTTCCAGCACGGCCTTCAGCTCCTCCAATAACTGGAGGGTTCGTTCGGAGCGGGTGAGGTGCTGGACGCGGTCCCCCTTGATCTTCTCCAGGTCGTCCACGAAAACCAGAAGTGGTTTCTTGAGCCGGGAGATGATGGAACGCGTGATGGAAAAAACCGCGTTTTTGGTGAGCCCCTCCCTTTCCAAGCGCCGGCCGATTTCCTTGAAATTCAACCCGGGGACGGGGGAAATGGCCACCAGCATTTCCCGCAGCAGCTCCGAGAGGAAATAGGAGGCGTCGTCCAGCGGGACCCCGATGCTGACGCTGTGGAAATCCCGGGGGATGCGTGTTTTCAGGAGCTGCAAAAGGCTGCTTTTGCCCACGCCCGGCTCGCCGGCCACGCCAATGTTGGAAACCGAAAAAATGGCGGAAAGAAGGCGATCGATCAGGGCCGCGCGTCCCACGAAATAATCCAGGTCGTGGCCTTGAAGCGCGAGGGTGGTGAAGGGATCGGTCCGGAGCCCGAAATGGCGGTAAGCCGTTTCAACGTTGGATTGGCCCCGGACCGCTGGCTTAGGTTTGGGTCTTTTTTTCAATTTCACACCGGCCCTTTCCAGTTAGGAGCCAGGAATTTAAGGCCTTAAACTCCCAATTTCGAACTCCTCACTCCTAACTTGAGGGCGCATCAGCGACCGATGCCCAGCCTTTCGCCCAAAACCGCGTAAGGGGTCTGCATCTCGGACTTGCCCTTGATCTGCATGGGCGGAAGCGCGGACAGCTCGAAGTTGTCCTTGACGGCCTGGGCCATTTCCTCGTTCACCAGGATCTGTCCGTGTTTGGCTACGCCGCAAAGCCTCGAGGCCATGTTGACCGTATCCCCGATGAGGGTGAATTCCATGCGGTTGGCGGAGCCCAGGTTGCCCATGATGGCTTCCCCGGCCGTGATGCCGATCCCCAGGCCGATCTTGACCTCCCGGCTGTAAGCCACGCTGAAATTCCGGTTCAACGCCTCAAAGCGGTCCTGCATGCGCATGGCCGTTCGAAGGACGGTCTTCGCGGTCTCCCCCTCGTTGCCGTAAGGTCGCCGGAAATAAGCGAAGATCGCGTCGCCGATGTATTTGTTGATGTCCCCGCTGTTCTGGGCAATAACCTCCTCCATGGCGGTGAACATTTTGTTGAGGATATCCACCGTTTCCTCGGGTTTCAATTGCTCGGTCATGTGGGTGAACCCCCTGACGTCGGAAAAAAGCACGTAAACCCTCCGCAATTCGCCGCCCAGTTCGGATTGAAGGGCCTTTTTCGTGGCTTTCTCGGTCACGGAGGTACCGACATATTTCTCCAGCGTCTGGTTGGCGGTCTTTGCCTTTTCCCGCAGGGTTTTGCATTCGCTCTCGCAGGCCGCCAGCAGTTTCTTCCGGTTGGAGGAAATGCTCCACGGCATGGAACCCTTCAGCTTGACGAAGTTGTACGGGACCATTTGGTTCGCCATCAGGCGTTCCTGTAATTCCAGGACCATCTGGTTTTGGATGCGCCAGGAAAGGATGACCCACCAAATGAAAAGAAGCAAGGCCGCCCCCGCAGCGATGGAAACATACGTCGCCGAGGAATCGGGAAAGAATTGGGAGGCCGCGAAACCCGCCCCCATAACCAAGACAAGCCAAACGATCAGCAAAGTGACAATATTCTTGATCTTCAATTGGAGTTCTTTGACCACGGGGAAAGGTTCAGGCATGAAAAGCCTCTCTTTTGAAGAGGTAATCGGAAAACTTTCGCTTAGTTTATCGCAAAAAATGCGGGATGGATACGTTCAAGAGGGTTTTTTAAACCTTTGTCGGCGGTTGTGGACTGTCGGCCGCGGACTGTTTTTAGACTTTGGTGAGTTCCTTGCCTGCAAGCCTTAAGCGTTCCAGGTTTTCCGGAGAACGGGCTTCCATGTAGCATCGCATGATCGGCTCCGTGCCCGAGAACCTCACCATCAGCCATTCCCCGCTGGCCAGGATGAACTGGGTGCCGTCCTTGCGGGAGATTTCCACGACCTTCTGTCCCGCGATCTCGGCGGGCGGGTTGTCCTTCAGTTTGGCCGTCATGACTTCCTTGAGGCCGTCTTTCAACTTGAGGTTCAACCGGTCGGTGTAAAAACCCCCATACTGTTGATAGAGGCCTTTCAGGACTGCGTTCAAGGTTTTACCCGCCAGGGCCACCACCTCCGCCATCAAAAGGCAGGCCAGGATGCCGTCCTTCTCCGGAACGTGTCCGTGAACCGTCAGGCCGCCCGATTCCTCCCCCCCGATGAGGATAGGTTCCTTCGCCATGATCTCGGCGATGTACTTGAATCCCACCGGCGTTTCCTTCAGTGGCACGCCGTGGGATTTGGCGATGGCATCCATCAGGTGGGTCGTGGGCACGGTCCGGACGGCGCATCCCTTCCAATCACGGGTGTTGAGGAGATGGTCGAAAAGGATGGCCAGCACCTCATTGGGGGTGATGTAGGTCCCGTCCGCGTCAATGATTCCGAAACGGTCCGCATCCCCGTCATTGGCCAGCCCCATGTGGGCCGGCCAGGTGCGCACCAACTGGGCGGCTTCCTTGAGCTCCTCCGCCCCGGGCTCCGGGCGGTGCCCCCCGAAAAAGGGATCGCGGTTGTTGTGCAACACCTTCGATTGGACGCCCGCCTCCTGCAATAGCGTGTCCAGGTAACCGCTCCCGTTGCCGTGCATCACGTCCACCACGATTTTCATCCGTGCCTTTCGAAGCGCGTCGAACTGGACGATCTGGCGGATGCGCTTGAAATATTCCTCTTTGGGGTCGATGGGAACAACAAGCCCTTTTTCCTCGGCCTGGCCATAGGATAGTTCGGAAATCCTCCCGCCTTTCGATGCGATGCTCTCGGCCAAGGATTCCAGGGACAGGGTGACCTGAACGGGGGCGGGCCCGCCGTCCGAACCGTTGAATTTCAATCCCTGGTATTGGGGCGGGTTGTGGCTGGCCGTGAAGTTGATGGAACCCGCCGTGCCGCGTCGGATGAGTTCGTAGGAAACCGTCGGGGTGGGCGTCCCCACCGGGCACAGGTAGGAAGTGATCCCGTGCCCCGCCAGGACCTGGACCGCGGCCTTCATGAACTCCTCGGAAAGGAAGCGGTAATCCCCCGCCACGACCACTCCCTTGGAGGCCTCCCCGGTCTGCTGGAGGTGCTGGGCGATGGCCGCCACCGCGATCTTCACGTTGGCGAAAGTGAAATCCTCCGCCAATATTGCGCGCCAACCTGAAGTACCGAAGGTGATCTTAGCCACTTGTCGGGTTCCTTGAATTTGTTTTGGAAAAAAAGCCAGGGAAGTTTAAGGAAAAACGGTAACCAACGCAATGCTTTTGAGGAAGCGCGCCCCTATCCCTGCCACTTCTTGATCTTATCCACGTAGGCGGTCACCAGTTCCCGGGCCTTCTTCTCGTTCTCGGCCTCGGCGCTGACGTGGAAGAGGGCCATATCCGCGTCGGGAAGGATCATGATGGAGGAACCGTTTTGGGTGAGTTTGACGCCGTCGATCAGTTCCCGCTTTTCCCCCTCGGTGTCCTCGATAAGCTGGCGCATGATGGCGCCCTTCATTTCCCAGGAACAGGGCACCTTCTGGGTCACCTGGATTTTCTTGGGGATCTGGTCCAAGTAGTGGGAAACGGGCTTTTCCTCGATGGCGATGAACTCCATCAGTTTTGCGGTGGACATCATGGCGTCCATGAAGGGCGCGAAGGAGGGGAAGATGAACCCGCCGTCGGACTCGCCCACAAAGGCGACGTCCTCTTGGGTCGCGGCTTCCATCAGGGAGTAGTAGTTGATGCGCGTCCTCTGGATTTTGCCGCCGTTGGCCTTGGCCAGGTCGTCCAACACGTGCGAACCGTTGACGGGGACCACCGTCTTGGCGCCCTTGTGCCGGTGGTAGGTATAAAGGGAGAAAAGGGCCAAAAGTTCGGTTCCGGCCAGTAAGTGCCCCTTCTCATCCACCACGAAGATTTTCTCCGCGCCGGAGTCGAACAAAACCCCGAAGTTGGCCTTCAAGGTCGGGACGATGTCCGAAAGCTGCTTCAAGGACGCCTGGAATTCCTCCTGGGTTTTGGTCAGTTTGGTTTCATCCATGTAGGCGTTCAAGGCCACCACGTCGCATCCCAGCTTGCCCAACAGCCAGGGGAAAATGGGGGACGCGGCCGAGAAGGCGTAGTCCACGACGATCTTGGGCTTGTAGTCCACGATGGCCTTCACGTCTAGGGCGTCCAGGAACCCCTGGTGGTAGAACTCGATCATGCGGTGGGGGAAGACCAGCTCGCCCGTTTCCTCCATGGTGGCCCGGCGGAAATCCTCCCGATAAAAGAGGTTCTCGATGCCCTTTTCCTTGCCGGAGGAAAGGGCCAGGCCGCGGCCGTCGAAGAATTTGATGTCGATGAACTGCTTGTCAAAGGGGCTTTTGCGGGTGTGCAACCCACCCGCGTCGGAGAGCTTGGGCACCGCGTAGCGGGCCACCGAGATGGGCATTTCCTGCAGGTCGTGCACGTTGACGCCCGAGGACAGGATGCCGGAGATGAGCGCCCGGTTGATCATGCGGCTGGTCTTGTGGATGTCCCGGGCCGTCAGGATGGTGGAACCCTTGAGCAGCGAGGCGCCGTAAGCCGCTCCCAGCTTGCTGGCGAATTCCGGCGTGATGTCGATGCCCGCCATGCCGGTCACGCCGTGCTGCCCGAAAATGGACCGCGCCCATTTGTCCCCCCAAACGAGGGAAGTGGAAAGCTGGGCGCCGTCCTCCACCACCTTGTTGGGCCAGACCTTGACGCCAGCCTTGACGACCGCCTCCTTGCCGATGGTGCAGTTGTCGGAGAGGATGGCGCCCTCGAAGATGCTGGCCTTTTCCTGCACGTCCGTGCCCGAGGCAATGACGCATTCCCGCGCCTGGGCCTCCGCGCCGATGGAGACGTTGCGCCAAAGCGTGGCGTTGATCAGGGTCGCACCTTCCTCCACCTGGCAGCCGTCGCCCAAAACCGAGTTGGCGATCTTGGCGTTCTTGCCCACGTTGCAGTTGTCGCCCAGGACCACGGTCCCCGAAAGCTGGGCGGAAGGATCGACATGGGTTCCCTTCCCCACCCAGATTTCCTTGCCCACCTTGTTTTGGCGGGCGCCGGGAATGGCGACTTCCACCTTCCCGGCGAAAACGTCCTGGTGGGCGATACGGTATTGGTCCAGGTTGCCGATGTCCGCCCAATAGCCCTGGGCGATGTAGCCGTAAAGGGGCATGCCGTCCTTGAGCATGTGGGGGAAGAGGTTTTTGGAAAAATCGTACTCGGCCTTTTCCGGGATGAGGTCCAGGACATCCGGTTCCAGGATATAGATGCCCGTATTGACCGTGTCGGAGAAGACTTCGCCCCAGGTGGGCTTCTCCAGGAAGCGCTGGATCTTGCCGTCCTTGCCCGTGATGACCACGCCGAAAGCCAGCGGGTTTTCCACGCGGGTCAGGATCATGGTGGCTTTGGCCTTGTTTTGCTCGTGAAACCGGAGGGCTGCCGAAAGGTCGAAATCCGTCAGGACGTCCCCCGAGATGACCACGAACCGCTCCTTTCCGATCAAGGACTGGCAGTTCTTCACCGATCCCGCCGTGCCCAGGTCGCTCTCGGCGGCCTTGTACATCATTTGCACGCCGAAAGCGGTCCCGTCGTGGAAATACTCGGTGATGACCTCGGGCTGGTAAAAAACCACGCTGATCAGGTCGGTCAGCTTATGCTTTTTCAGGAGCTCCACGATGATTTCCATGATCGGCCGGTTGACCATGGGGATCATGGGCTTGGGGAGGTTGATGGTGAGAGGCCGCATGCGGGTGCCGAATCCGCCGGCCATGATGACGGCTTTCATGCCAACCCTCCTTTAACCCTCCGTGCGGTGAACCGCACGGAAAATGGAGGTTGGTATAGTACCGATTTCATTTTTTGTCTTTCTTAAATGGAACCCGGTACATGCCAACCTTCCTTGCCGAAAGATGGGATCAATTAAGGAACGAGAAAGCGCTGAACGCGGCAACCGAACGGTTCAATGGGCTTATTTTAACTTATTTCACGCGAAAATAAACTTTTCTCAGCCCATGTGAATCAGTACTATAACGCCCTTGCTAGGGTGTAAAGCAAGCCGCCTTGCTTTTTAAGGCCCAAAACTCGATTTTATTATCTTTTATGGATCCGCCGGAACAAGGAGTGTTGATTCATGAGCGTCAACGAACAGGATGTCCTGAAGGCCCTTCGCGTTGTCCAAGACCCCGACCTGCACCAGGACATCGTCTCCCTGGGTTTCATCAAGAACATGAAAATCGATTCGGGCAAGGTGGCCTTTGATATTGAAATGACCACCCCGGCCTGCCCGGTCAAGGACCTCTTCAAAAGCCAGGCCGCCGAGGCCGTCCAGAAACTTCCCGGCGTCACCGGCGTG
>JASHQZ010000282.1 GCA_030038835.1 candidate division FCPU426 bacterium | reverse complement strand
ATTCCCTTGCCTGGCGTAGCCTTGGCGAAGCCAGGCCGCAATGACGGCATTAAATTCTAGAGAGCCTCCATGAAAAAACTTGCCTTCTTATTCCTCAAGGGCATCAGCCTGGGTTTGGGCCTCGGCCTTTGCCTGGCGGGGGCTGCGGGACTTGCTTTCCGGGCCGCCCGCAACGGACAGCCGGCAGGCCCCGCGCTGGCCTACCTTTTCATTGTCGGCGGGTTGATGGGGATCATGGGGGGATGGATTTTGTCCCTCCAAATGGTCTTGGGGAACCTGCTGGCGTCCTTGTTCATGAAAATAGCCGATCTAGTGCCCTTGCCCGCAAAGGCGGTCGGGGAGGAGTGGTCCAAAAAGATGGAAACCTTCTTCCGGGAGGTCCTCCAGCCCTTTCCGGGCTTCTTTCGGAAGTTCATCGAGTGGATTTTCATTTTGAGATTTGAGGATTACGACCGCATCAACCGGGCCTTGGAGAAAGCCAAGCGGCAAAAGCACGACCAGGGCACCACCACCCAATGGACCCTCCTGGTGATCCTGCATTACCTGCTGGAACCGCTTTGGGTCTTCTTTTATGCGGCTTATGGTATTCTTTTGGTCTTGAGTTGCGTTTTGTGGAGCCTGGCGTTCTTCAGGTAATCCTTTCCTGGGAAAGATTTTATGACCGAACCTAACTACCAAAAATGGAAATCCCTCCAGGCCCACTGGGACGATGACGAATTCCTCAAGTCCCTGACTCCCTTGATGAAGCTGCGTTACCGGCGGTTGGATGAGAAGGTGGAGGCCATCCTGGACCACGCTTTCCACGCCTCAGGGGCTTTTAAGGAGCGGCCGTTGATGCTGGATATCGGCGCGGGCCGGGGGGAATTCGCCTTGTTCCTCCAAGGCCGGGGAAGGGCAAGGGTATGGAATTACCTGGGCTTCGAGCCTTCCGCCGAGCAACTGAAACAGCGGGATATCCAGGAATTCGGCATGGGATTCGTGCAAGCCTTGGCCGAACAAATCCCCATCCAGGATATGGTGGCCCACGGCGTTGTGATTAAGGAAGCCATTGACCACTGCTATGACCCCGCCAAGGCCTTCGCCGAGGCCAAGCGGCTTTTGAAGCCGGGGGGTGTTTTGGTGGTAACGGTTACCAATGACAAGTCCTACTTCAAGCGCGTGCTGCCCTTCATCAACAGCGCCCGCAAGGCACAACAAACCGATCATCTTTTCTTCTTCGAGCCCGAAGGCCTGAAGAAATTGGCTGAAGGGGCCCATTTTGACAGCGTTTCGGTGGAAACTTATAATTACCTGAAATTACCAAGGCTTTTGGAGCGGTTCTTGGGGCTTCTCGGCGCCCCACTTAGTCGCGCAATCCTCCATTTTACGGATATAATCGGCAGGCTTCTTCTCCCCGGTTTGGGCGGGGGTATCGTTCTGGTGGCTAAAATTTCAGCCTAGTTTTCCTGGAAACAGCCTAGATGAAGATGACAAGTTGATGTCGAACGAGTTCTAAGTTTTGAGTTGCGAGTGTTGAGTTTTGGACAAGTTTTTAATCTTAAGATTAAAAACTTACCTTAACTTAGAACTTAAAACTTCGAATTCCTAACTCAAAATGTATCCCGCAGCGTGTTTCGCGTCTCCCGGCTACATGGAAAGAAGCAAAAATGGTCACTCCCGACCTCCTCAACATTTTGATCTGCCCGGCTTGCGGCTCGGCGGTCAGGGAAAAAGACAACGCCATCGAGTGCACCGCCTGCAAAAACCGCTATCCCATCGAGAACGGCATCCCCGTGATGCTCGTTGACCGTGCGGAAAAACCCAAAAAATAGATTGAACCACCCAGGGCACCAAGGGATCTGGCTTCGCTGAAGTTTCGCCAGACAGGCCAAGAAAGGCTCTTTTGGTGAAAAACCCCAAGAAAAGCCGTAAAGCCAAAATTCTCCACATCGGCATCGACGCCCGGCTGGCCTACCGGCGGGGCGTGGGCACCTATACGGCCAACCTCATCCTTTCCCTGGCGAAAATCGACCACAAGAACCGCTACACGGTCTTCAACGCCCCGGACAGCCTGAAAAAACAACTCAAAAACCCCCGCTTCCATTGCGTCCCGCTCCAGTTCCCGAACGCCGCTTATTACGAACAAGTCCTTTTGCCTGCCGCGGCGCGGTCCCAGGGCGTGGATTTCCTCCACTATACGGACAACTCGGCCACGGCCCTGGACCCGATCCCTTTCCTGGTCACGTTGCATGACACCCTGCATCTCCGCCCGCTATCCCAAGTCAGGCCCAAGGCGACCTTCCGCCACCGCCTGGTTTGCGCCTATAAGAAATGGGCCATCGCCCGTTCCGCCCCCAGGGCCAGGGCGGTCCTCACGGTTTCGGAATTCTCCAAAAGCGAAATTTTGGAGAAAATGGGCCTGGAGGAATCGAGGATCTTCGTGACACAGGAGGGGGTGGACCTGGTTTTTTTCAAGAGGCTGCCGCGCAAGCCTTCCAAGCTCTTCAAAATCCTGGCCCACGGGGCCGCAGACGAGCGGAAGAACATTTCCAACATCCTTAAGGCGGCCAAACTCCTCATGGATCGGGGCAAAAGGTTCCAGCTGGTCATCGTGGGCATGGATGCGGCGGAACTGAAGTGCACCCGTTACCTGGAGGAGGAAATGGACCTGGACATCGGGAACCGCGTCGAATGGGCGGGCAACGTGCCCTTTGAAATGCTCCCCCAGGTTTACGCTGAAACGGACCTTTTCCTGTACCCCTCGCGCCTGGAGGGTTTCGGCCTGCCGGTTTTGGAAGCCTTTGCCTGCGGCGTTCCCGTGGTCGCTTCCAACGTCAGTTCCTTGCCCGAAGTGGCGGGAAACGCGGCCCTTTTGGCGGACCCGGAAAGCCCGGAAGCCATCGCCAAGGCCGTGGCCCAGATGATGGACAGGCCCGCCCTCAGGAGGCGTTATATCCAACGGGGATTGAAACGGGCGAAGCTGTTTGGCTGGGAAAAGACGGCGCGAAAAACCTTGGAAGTTTATGAGCGCATGAGGGAGTGGATGTGAGCGGATCGGACCCATTCCCGCTTGCCTTCTCATGGCCGGGCGTCCTGTTTCTTGGGCTTTTGTGCGGTCTTGCGGTTGCCTTCGAGGCCTGGCTGGCCGGATGGTTCAAGAAGGAAAAGAAAGTTTTGCCCCTCCTTGGGCGGGTTCTTTGGACCCATGGGCCTTGGGTTTTGGGTTATTTTTGGCCTGTCCTTGAGAAAATCAACCTTCCCGATCCCCAAAACACGCCGCTTCGAAAGCTTGAAATCCTGCTCGGCGTCATCCTGATGACCCACTTGTTCCTCTTTGTCCGTCTTCTTTTGTCGGGCCCTTCGCGCCAGGATTGGAGGACCTCGAAAATCTTCGGTTGGGCCGCGGTCGTGCTGTTCACGGGGGCTACCTGCTGGACGGCCACGGTCTGCGACTTGAGCGGGGACGAACCCCATTACCTGCTGATGGCTTACAGCCTGATCCACGACCACGACCTAGACCTGTCCAACAATTACGCGAACAAGGACTATGAACAGTTTTACCACCGGGGGGATTTGGAACCGCAGGGCCTGGAACACGTCATCAACGGCAAACGCTATAGCCACCACCCCTTGGGGCCGGTGCTTTTGGTTTTGCCGGGGTTCGCGCTCTTGGGCCGCCTGGGGGCGTCGCTCACCATGGCCCTATTGGCGGCCCTGGCCCTTTACCTGACCCTGAGGGTCTTGGAGGAAACCGGCGCCCAGGGATGGCCCCTTCACGCGGTGGGGATGGTGGGACTGGCCTCCAGCCCCTTCCTGCTTTATGCCGGACTCATTTTTCCTGAAATCCCGACGGCTTGCTTAGCCGCGCTAAGCCTGTTCCTTTTCCTGAAAAAGCGGTGGGGATGGCTGGGATCCTGCCTGGGTCTCCTGCTTTGGATGCACAACCGGAACATGTTGTTGGTGATGCCCCTGCTGGCCTTCAGCGTTTATGGGATTTGGAAGGAAAAACAGACGGCCTCCAAAGAGGCCGGGTGGTTTGCGCTGGGATTCACCCCCCCCGTTCTTTTGCTTTCCCTTTATTTCCACTCTGTCTACGGCGTTTGGACGCCGCTGGGCGCCCATAACGAACCCTTTGCCTCCCTTTTCCGCCTTAGCCATTTTTGGGACGGGTTTTTCGGGCTCCTGCTGGACCAGGAATGCGGCTTTTGGTTCCATTTTCCCATCTTCGCCATGGCGGTCACGGGCGGCGTGATCCTCTGGTTTTCCAAGAATCCCCTTCGTTCCGTGGTTCTGGGCACATTGGTTTTTTACTACCTCTTCATGTCCTTTTACGAGAACCTGGGCCTGACGCCGGCCACGCGCTACATGGTGGGCGTGACGCCCCTGTGGCTCTTCGCCCTTTATCCCGCGGTGGAAAGGCTCAAGAAGGGGGAGCCTTGGACCTGGCTCGCGGTTTTTTCGTTCTCGGCGGGCGTTTTCGTGAATTGGATTTTGGCGGCCGTCCCCTGGATGCGGTATAACAAACTGGACGGGGAGAACTGGATTCTCAAGATCGCGGGGTCTTTCCTGCATTTGCCCCTGACCTCGGCCGAACCCGCCTTCCAGGCGCCGGTGGTGGGGATGAAAAGCTACCTGATCAGCGCTTTTTGGGTCGGCGCCACCATCGTGTTGACGGTTCTTTATTTGAGGGACAAGACAAGAAAGTTCAAACATCGATAATAAGGACATAAAACCTGTCATTGCGAGGAATGCCAGCCGAATAGGCTGGCGGTAATGACGAAGCAACCTCAGCTTAAAATATGCCTTCTAAACCACTGCCACAAAAGCTTGAACAACCCATAAACTGAGGTTGCTTCGTCGCAAAATTCGCTCCTCGCAATGACCGCAAAAGGGAAATTTATTTGAACATCCTCGTACTGACGCCGCTCATACCCTACCCCCCCCACGACGGGGACAAACTGAGGCTTTACCACTTCCTGACTTACCTCAAGAAACGCGGCCACACGATCGACCTGTTCTGCCTGACGCGGGTTGAAAGCGATCTTCACTACGCCGAAGACTTGAGGCCCCTTTGCCGAACCCTTTACACCGAACACCTGACCCATTGGGACCTATTTTTCAACCTGATCGGCGGGCTCTTGATCGGGCAGTCCCTGAACGTCTCCAGTCATTTCTCGCCCAAGATGAGGGAGGTCTTGAGGGCTTATTGGCGGACCGCCGAGGGACAAAAAATCGACGCGGTGCTGGCCCACCGGCTTCGCATGGCGCCGGCGGCCTTCGAGGGAAACCCCGGCAAGCCCGTGGTGCTGGAAATGACCGACAGCCTGACAGCCTATGCCGGGCAGTTGAAGGGAACCTCCGGAGCCCGTTTTTCCCGGCGCGCGGCCGCCGGTTGGGATTATTGGTTCCTAAAACGGGAGGAGGTGGAATGGACGGAAAAAGCTTTCCGGACCACCGTGATCTCCGAGCCGGACGCCCAAGTATTAAGGGAAGAAGGCGCGCCGCAGGACAAGATCACCGTGATCCCCAATGGGGTCGAGCCGCAGCGGGGCGGGAAGGCCCGACGTTCCCCCTACGCCAAGGCTTCGGGGGACAAGCCCATTGTTTGTTTTGCGGGCAACATGGGTTATACCGCCAATGAGGACGGCGCCATTTGGTTCCTCAAGGAGGTATGGCCCAAAGTAAAGCGGGAAATGCCTCAGGCCGTCTTCGCGGCGGTGGGGGGGCGGCCCCGCAAGGCACTGCGCCGGTTCCACAACGGACAGGACGCGCTGGTCACCGGCTGGGTTCCCCAAATCGAGCCTTATTTGACCCACGCCGATCTTTCGGTGGCGCCTTTGCGGGTGGCGGCGGGGATGCAAAATAAGGTGGCCCAGGCCCTGGCCCTGGGGGTGCCGGTGGTGGCGGCACCCGCGGCCGTGGCCTGGATGCCGCTCAAGGGCCGCGACGGCGTTATAGTAGCGGAAAACGGGGACCGGTTCGCCCAGGAGGTCATCCAGGCCCTGCGCAGGCCCGCGGCCGCCAAGGCTGCCGCCCGAAAGGGACGGCGGTTTATCCTCAGGAACTACAGGTGGAATGAATCGGGACGGAAACTTGAGGATATCCTTAAAAAAGCGGCCAAGTCTCCAAGGCCGCAATAATAGCTGTCATTGCGAGGAATGCCCGCCACACAGGCGGGCGTTAATGACGAAGCCATCTCAGTTTAAATAAGCCTTTCTGCAGGAGGGCAACATGAACTGTATGATTTCAAATAAAGCAACTTTGGTAGCATTTGCTTTTTTCTTCATTCTCGGAATATCCACCATCGCCAGGGCCGATGAAAACCCACCCAAACAAAGAACAGTCCAGGTCACGGGGGAGGGCAAGGTGACGGCGGTTCCCGACCAGGCGGAGTTGGATTTTGAGGTCCAGGAAGAAGGGGCCAACGTGGAAGAGTTGACGGCCAAGGTCAACGAAAAGATGGAGGATGTGTTTGAGGCCGTCAAATCCCTCGGGATTTCGGACAAGGACTTCAAGACCGTCCAATACGACGTCCAACCTAAATACAAATACGATAATGGGGAAAGCCAAAGGGTGGGATTCACCGTGTCCAACCGCATCCACGTGGTTGTGAAAAAAATCGACCAAGTCGGAAAACTGTTGGACGCCGTCACCGAGGCGGGGGCCACCCAAGTGGAGGGACCTCATTTGGGGTTTTCCGACCCCACCCAACTGCAAATCGAGGCCTTGAAAAAAGCCGCGGAGAATGCCCATGCCGAAGCCGAGGCGCTGGCTGAGGCGTCCGGCGCGGAACTGGGAAAGGTGTTTTCCATTACCCAGACCAGTTCCACCCTGCCGCCGAGGCCCATGGTCTTCCGCGCCAACGCGGCCATGGCCGACGCCGAGGTCCCTGTGGCCAAGGGCGAAAACGACGTCACCGCCGAAGTGGAAGTGGTTTATACACTCAAATAAATTTTAACTACAGAGTACACAGAGGGCACAGAGTAAGACTTTTTTGTTTTCCAGGAATCATGCCGTCCTCTGTGTACTTCGTGTACTCTGTGGCTCAAAGGATTTTTCGTGTGCGGCATAGCGGGTTTCTGCCAATTTAAGCCGGGCCAAGCCCTCAAGATGAAGCACCTCGAGGCCATGGTGGAGGCCCTCAAACACCGGGGCCCGGACGACAAGGGCTTCTACCAAAAGGGGCCCGTGGGGCTCGGCATGTCGCGCCTTTCCATCGTGGACGTGGAGGGAGGGAGCCAACCCATCGCGGGCGAAAAGAGCAAGGTCTGGGTCGTCGGCAAC
>JASHQZ010000281.1 GCA_030038835.1 candidate division FCPU426 bacterium | reverse complement strand
CGGCGCAGCTCCATGGCGTCGGTTTCCTTGTTCCGCTCGGTAAAGATGTGGCGCACTCCGAGGGCCCGGGCCAGCTCGTGTCCGACGAAAAGCCCGCCCATGGCCGGCGAAAGGACCACCTGGGGCTTCAACGGCGTGACCTTCCCGGCCAAGGCCTTGCAAAGTCTCTCGGCCTTGTCCGGATACTGGAGCACCAGGGCCGATTGGAGGTAACGGTCGCTGTGCCGGCCCGAGGACAGGCGGAAATGCCCCTTCAGGAGCGCGTGGGTTTCCTCGTAGATTTTTAGCACTTCCTCGTTGGTCACAAAACCCTCTTTAGAAATAGCTTTTCATCTCATTCACGATCTTCTGCGCCTGCTCGCGGGCCGCGTTGGCGAAGTCGTTGTCCGGCGAAGCATACAATACCTGGCGCGAAACATTCACGAGGATTCCAAAACCGTCCTTGGACCGTCCGGCCTTCAGGGAAGCCCCCAAGTCGCCCCCCTGCGCCCCCACCCCCGGCACCAAAAAGGGCGCCTCCGGCGCCAATTGCCGCAGGTCCGAAAGGCACTGGGCCTGGGTGGCCCCCACCACCAGGCCGATCTCCCCCTTTTTGCCCCTGCCCCATTCCAAGGCGGTCTTGGCCACCTTTTCGTAAAGCTTCTCGCCGCTCTGGAGCGCCTGGGTCTGGAAATCGGCCGCCGAGGGGTTGGAGGTCAGGCACAAAACGAAGGAACAGGTCCCCTCATATTCCAGGAAGGGATCGACCGAATCCCCGCCCATGTAAGGCGAAAGGGTCACGGCGTCGGACTTGAAAAGGCCGAAAAAGGTCCTGGCGTAGGCCTGGGAGGTGTTGCCGATGTCCCCGCGCTTGGCGTCCATGACGAAAAGCGCGTCCTGCGGCACGGACTGGCGCAGCAGCTCCAGGGTCTCCAGGCCCCGTACGCCCATGGATTCGAAGAAGGCCATGTTGGGCTTGTAAGCCGCGGCCAGGTCCCTTGTGGAATCGATGATGGACCGGCAAAACCGCAGTACGCCCTCGCTGTCCCGGGGGAGGCTTTTGGGCATCTTGGACGGCTCCACGTCCAGCCCCACGCAGAGGCACCCGCCCGTGCGCTGGATCGCGTTGCGAAGACGTCCGGAAAAATTCGCCATTTTGTTGAACCGCCGTCCTGTTTTTCGTGCCCGCCGATTTTTGCCGTCGCGTTTCCCGTCATTGTAACGAATGGTTCCAGGCAGCGTTACAGATATTTAATGGCACGGCGGTATCCTTGCGCCAACATTGAATGAACCGGGAGGCATCAAATGAACGCGCCAACCACCGCCGAATCCATTTTTCAAGAGTGCGACTTTTGCAAGCTCCAAGGCGTCCTGGGCAAGAGCATCGTGAACAAGGACGGTTGGTATTTCTGCAAGCCCTGCCTTTTGGAGGCCGAGCACCAGGTCCATCGCCGCCAGGAGCATAAAAACTAGCCGACAGTCCATGGTCGGCGGCCGAAATCCTTGGCTGCGGACCGCTGACGGTGAACCGTCAACCGGTTTATTTCGGCCAGCTTACGACTTCCAGCTTCACCCGCGCCGTGCCGGCCTCCCGCATGCCGATGGCCCGCCCGGCCGTCTTGGACAGGTCGATGATGCGGCCCTTCACGTAGGGCCCCCGGTCGTTGATGGTCACCTCCACCGTCTTCCCGTTGTCCTCGTTGGTCACCTTGACCACCGTGCCCAAGGGAAGGGTCTTGTGGGCCGCGGTCATCTTGTACATGTCGTAAACCTCGCCGCTGGCCGTGAGGCGCCCGTTGAATTCCTCCCCGTACCAGGAGGCGATGCCCTCCATTTCATTCTTCCATGCGTCGTTGCCCAGGTTCTTGAAGTCGTCCGGGCTCTCGTATTGGGCGCCCGACGGGGCCGTGGAACCGGCGGAGGACAGGCGGGCGGGCACGTATTGCCGTATGGGCACGCATCCACCCAAGGCCAACACGAAGGCGCAGAGCCACAAAGGACGGCATTTGTTTTCTAGGTTTGGAGCGGGCATCCCTCTTCCTTAGTGTCTTGGCGGCTTCATGTTGGATGTTGGTTTTTCCAATAACCCCCGGCAAAGCCGGGCGGGCAACGAAGGCCCTTCATATATATAACCGGTGTAAACCTGGACCAGGCTGGCCCCGGCCTCCATCCTTTGCCGCGCGTCCCCGGCGGTGAAAATGCCCCCCACCGCCACCAGCGGCACCCTTCCCCTCGTGAACCGGGCGAGGGTTTTAAGGGTCTTGAGGGCTTTTTCCCTCAGTGGCGCGCCCGAAAGCCCCCCGTCCGGGTAAGCGCCTTCCGGCAGGTCCTCGCGGGAGAGGGTGGTATTGGCGGCGATCAGGCCCGCGCAGCCGGAGGAAAGTGCGATCTCCGCCGCCTCTTTAAGCGGCTTTTCCTCCAAGTCCGGTGCCAGCTTCACCAATACGGCTTTGCCCGAGGCGGCCTTGACCACGGCGTTGAGCAGCTTTTTCAAGGGTTTGGCCTCCTGCAGTTTCCTCAAGCTGGGGGTGTTGGGGGAGCTGACGTTCACCGCCACGTAATCGGCGTAGGGCAGCAGGTGCTGGAGCGACTCCAGGTAATCCTCCACGGCCTCTTCCAGGGGGATGAGTTTGCTCTTTCCGATGTTGATCCCGATGGGGACGGAAGGCCAGCGGCCCGATTTCCTGAGGGCCGAAAGCCTTTTCGCCGCGGCCTCGGCGCCGGAATTGGGGAATCCCATCCGGTTGATGAGGGCCCGTTGGGCGGGCAGCCGGAAAATCCTGGGGCGGGGGTTGCCTTCCTGGGGATGGGCGGTGAAGGTGCCCAGTTCGGCGAAGCCGAACCCCAATTCCCCCCAGGCATCGGCCAGTTCCCCCTCCTTATCCAACCCGGCCGCCAGGCCCACGGGGTTGGGAAATTTAAGGCCGAAAACCATCCGTATCAGCCGGGCGTCCTTGACACGCAGCCGGGGGGAAAAGAGCGGAAGGAAGGGTTTGGAGAGCTTCAGGGATGCCAGGGCCGCGTGGTGGGCCGTTTCCGGGTCCAGGGAAAAGAGGATGGGTTTGAGGATTCGGTACAAGGTGGGTTCAGGATAATTCCGAAGAACCTAAAAATCCACCGCGAAGAAAATTTGAAGCTGTCATTGCGAGGAGTGCCCCGCGAATAGCGCGGCGTTTACGACGCGGCAACCCGGTTGAAATAAGCCTCTTCCCAAGGAAGTTATTTTGGAACTGAGGTTGCTTCCTCGTTATCAGTCGCCTATTCGGCGACTACTCGTCGCAATGACAGCGGTTATTACGACATGGTTCTTGGAACTAGATGTTGTTCCCGTCCCCATTGCCGTCGGAAGCCGGCGGGGGGCTTCCCGGGCCCGCGCCCTGCCCGCTGTGGCCGGGGCCCGCGTTGTCCCCTTGGCCGTCCGCGCCGCCGGGGGCCCGCAGCCAGATGCCCCTCATCGCCGTTCCCCTCGAGCTTAAGACAAACCTGGCCAGTTGCAGGGGAGTCAGGATGGACCGGATGCCGTCCTCCGTCTTTTGCTGGGCGGCCTGGATATTCCTTTGGTCGGTCTCCAAGGCGTCCAAAACCTTTCGCAGGTCCCCATCCGCGGCCTTGGCGTCCACCTTTTGCTGGAGGGTGTCCATGTCGACCCTCACCTGGTCCCTCAATGCCCGCGTTGCTTCCTGTTGGCCCTTCAACAAATCCTTCAACTTGGAAACCTGGTCGTCGGTTAAACCCAGGTTTTCCTTCAACCTTTCCAACATTCCCCCGCCCATCATGCCGCCGCCCATTCCGGGCTGCGCGCCTTGGCCCGTGGTCGGCTGGCTGTTCCCACCCGCGGGCGGTTGACCCTGGGCCCTCAAAACCTTCGACGGCCCCCAAGCGGCCGCCGCCAAAAGCATTACCCAAATGAACGGTTTTTTCATCTTCCCCTCCTTGTAAATCACCGGTCCCATTATAGACGCCTCCTCCGGGGAAAGGTGTCAGTTGGGCTGGGGCCCTCCAAGGGCCTGAAACTTTTCCGGGGGGAGGTCGTCCAAAGGAAGGACGTCGTAAAAATAAAGGGAGGCGAGGATCATGAAAAAACTTCTTTTGGCTTTGGCGGGCTTGGCGCTGGCGGTCCAAAACGCGCAAGCCCAGGTGCAGGTGGGGGTTGCCGTGGGGGCCGGAGGGGACAGCTTTCACTTGGCGATCGGGAGTTATTACAACGCTCCCCCGGACCAGGTCACCGTCTGCCAGCAGCAGAATATACCGGACGAGGA
>JASHQZ010000280.1 GCA_030038835.1 candidate division FCPU426 bacterium | reverse complement strand
CTGAATCAGCTCATGTTCGTGATGATCCTGGGGATCGCCGTAGCCTATATGGTCTTGGGGAGCCAGTTCAACAGCTTCATCCACCCCTTAATCGTGCTCTTGGCCCTTCCATTCTCCGTGACCGGGGCCTTCTTTTCCCTGCTGGCCTTCGGCCAGGCGTTGAGCATCTACAGCATGGTGGGGATCATCCTTTTAATGGGACTGGTGAAGAAGAATTCCATCATGTTGGTGGACTTCACCAACCAGCGGCGAAACCAGGGCATGGATGTCCACGACGCCCTCCTGGAGGCCTGCCCCATCCGGCTGCGGCCCATTTTGATGACGTCCTTCGCCACGGTGGCCGGGGCCGTTCCCGCCGCCCTGGCCCTGGGGCCTGGCGCCGAGCTGCGGCAGCCCATGTCCATCGCCATCATCGGGGGGATTATCTTCTCCACCTTCCTGACCCTGATCGTGGTGCCCTGCGCCTACAGCCTGACCTCCGTCCTGGAGCGCCGAAAGGCGCACCACGCCACCGGCTTCGGGGAAGGGGAGGCGGGCGGTGGTAAGGCATCCTCCAAGAAAGGGTCGGGGAAAAAAGGGGCGCGTCGGAGGGGATGAAGTCCCGCCTACGGAGGGGTTCTAGGGCCGGCTCGGGGATTTCAATGCGGCGTCTTGAACCATCCCCTGAATCCCATGCATGCCGATCTTCTAATGAGAATTAAAGAGATCGGTATAGTCCCACAAAACATTAACTCCTTGAATGGGACGTGGGACGTCCGTGGCCGGAAGCCTTTGCCTTTATTGGTTTTTCGGGTTCAGTATCTGCTCGAGGTAAAGCTTCTGGCTTGCCTGGTTCTTGCCCGTGAGCCACTCGTCGCAATATTTGCACTCTAAGGAATCGCTCCCCAGGCGGGCCAGTTTCCGCCGGTAGTCCTCCGCCTTGTCGTTCAAATCCAGCCGGTTGCTCAAGTCGTAGCAGTTAGCCAGGGCGCAAAAATCGTTCGGGTGGTCGGAAAGATAGCCCTCGAAAAAGGCCAGGTCCCCGGCGGTTTCCGCGCCTGTCGTGTGGAAAGGGTCGTAGGATTGGACATGGTCGAGAAATTCGTCGCTTCTCTCGACGAATTTCTTTCCATCCCAATCATAGGGACGGCCATAGTAGATTCCGCAGTCGTCGCAATGGTTGACCAGGGCGTGCTGGAAGTCCACCACCAGGGCCTTGTCGCCGTCCCGGGCCACCCGGGGCCCCAAGCCGTAACCCGTGATGGTGGCGATTCTCTCAAAGGTTCCATTGTCCCGGATCGCGAAAATGGAGGCCATTTGCTTGTCCCCGTCCGAGGAATAAACCACCAGCTGGTCCCTTTGAGCGCCCGTGAGGTTCGCCCCCTCGAACCCCTCGTATTTTTTCCCTTCCACCACTTCCACTTGTTTTAACTTCCAATCGTCCTTTTCCAGCCGGAAATAGGCGAAGGCCGCCCCAGCGTCCTCCACCAACTGCTTGTCGTCGTTATACACCAGGCCCTTGTCCCGGTAGCCGGAAAGCCCCACGACCACGTCCGCATCCGGGCTGCCGGAAAAATCATGGTAGGCGATTCCCGACACGTTCCAAAAAATCTTGCTTGCCTTGGGGTACTTTCGGTTGAGGGTGTCCGTGATTTGGGAGAGGCTGATCCTTCCCTCGGCGACCAGGTTGACGGCGGTGTCGTCGATGGCCCGGGAGGATTGGGGCGCAAGGGCGAGGAAGGCCGCCAGGATGGGATAAAAGCGGGTCGGAACTTTCATGCGAAGCCTCCTTGGAAGGGGATATTCGGCAGGCCAAGGGTTTAGACGTTTCGGGGCCGGTTTTAGGTGCCGAGCCCCCCCTATTTCAGGTAAAAAGTTCTAGGTAAAAAGAATTCCGCAAAAGGCCGGTCCCCAAGGCGGGAAGGCGGGAAAACTGAGCCGGGGAAGGGAGGATGCCCGTGCCCTTCAGTTGGAAGGATCGGTTTCCTGATCGTCCTTGTCCCGCGCTTCCTTGAACCGGGAATGGTAGGAATCATCCTTTTCCGCCGAAGTGTCCCGGTAGGTATCATCCGTGTCTTTCTTGAACTTGCCGGGTTCGCTGTCGGAATTACTTCTGTCGTCGTCCGCGCCGTTGTCCACTTCCCGGTCCAGGTCCAAATCCGAGCTTTGAACCCCGCTCTTGGACTGAGTGGAAGAGGAACCGTTTCCCTGCGCCCGAACGGCTGAACCCCCTCCGGTGAGGGCTACGCAAAGGAACCACAGGGGAATGCATAACCTCTTCGTCTTAAGCATCGCGGTTGAGTTCGTTCATGGCGGCTTCGGACCCCTTCAAGATAAAGGTTTCAACGCCGTCCCGCGCCCTCTCGACGGCCTGGTCGATTTTGGGTTTCTCCTCGGGCGTGAAGCCGGCCAAAACGTGCTCCCTTCCCTGTTCGGCGCTGGGCGGCTTGCTGATGCCGATGCGAAGCCGGGGGAAGCCCGCGCCTCCCAGGTGGGCGATGATCGAATCCAACCCATGGTGGCCACCCGACCCTCCGGAGGGCCTTAGGCGGATTTTACCCACCGGCAGGTCCAAATCATCCGAGACCACGAGGATTTTTTCAAGGGGCAGGTTGCGGTAGCGGGCGAAGGGGACCACCGCCCGTCCCGAATCGTTCATGAAGGTCTGGGGGAAGAAAAGGAAAACCTCGCGGCCTTCCAAGGGATAGCTGCCGAAGATGGCCTCGTCCTTTTCCCTCAACTGGACGTTGCGCTTGAGCACGAGGGCTTCCGCCACACGGAACCCCACGTTGTGGCGGGTGAACCGGTAGTTCTCGCCCGGGTTGCCGAGCCCCACGACCAGCCAGGTTTCGGAAGGCATAGGATTGAACCGCCAGGGTCACCAGGGTCACCAAGAAAGACAAAAAGGAAAAGGCTCTTGGAATTTAATCCAAAAGCCTTTGCAGTCCTTGGCGACCTTGGTGGTGAAAAAGTTTTGTTTATTTCTTTTCGGCGGGTTTCTTTTCCGCGGGGGCTGCGGCGGCCTTCCCGGCGGGGGCGGCCTTGCCGGCCTCCGGTTTGGCCCCAGCCTCGCCCTCTTCCTTCTTCTTGGCCGTGATGACTTCCGGCTCGGCGGCGCCGGCGGCGGGAGCGGCAGCCGCGCCTTCCGCGGGAGCTGCGGCCTTGACTTCCTCCGCCATCTGTTGGGCCACGGACACCACCACGCTGTCGCCGGGGGTGACGGCCCTCACGCCCTCGGGGAGTTTCAGGTCGGACACGTGCACCGAATGGCCGATGGCCAGGTGCAAGGCGTCCACGTTGACCGAATCGGGGATTTGGGCCGGCAGGCACTGAACTTCCACCGAGCGCAGGAAGGCCTGCAGGGTCCCGCCTTCCTTGACGCCCGCGCAGGTATCGGCGTTCTGGACGCGGACGGGGATGCGGATGCGGATCTTCTCGTTCATCTTCACCTTGTGGAAGTCCGCGTGGAGGATCCGGTCGTTCAGCTTGTGGTACTGGATTTCCTTGATGACGGCCAAAACCGGCTCGCTGCTCTTGGCGCCCTCAATGCTCAGCGCGAAGAAGATGTTGTCGCCCTTGGCCGAGATGAGGATCTGGGCCAATTCCTTCTCCTTCACCTCAATGGACTGGTTGCTTTCTTTGTGCCCGTAAACTTCGGCGGGGACGTACCCACCGGCGCGCAGGCGGCGCGTGCGGCTGCTGCCCCGGATGGTGCGGATTTTGGCGGCTAAAGGTACCTGTTTCATCGCTTCATGGCTCCCGCTTGGGGCGTAACCGCGGCCACTCAGCCGTCACGGAACCCAAGTTTCTTTGGAAAGTTTTGAGTTTTGAGTTCGAAGTTTTGAGCGACTGGTTTTGCCACTCGTGTGATTTTCCGGCCTGATTGCGGCCGGAAAATTTCCATAATTCAAAATTCATGACTCAAAATTCGTAATTATCTTTTTAGGTTAGATCACATCGTTGAACAACGAACTGATGGACTCTTCGTTGTGGATTCGAAGGATCGCCTCCCCGAACAGGGGGGCCACCGGAAGAACGGTGATTTTATCGATCCGCTTTTCCGGGGGGATAGGAATGGTATCCGTAACCACGATTTCTTTCAAGACCGATTTTTTCAGCTTTTCCACGGCGTTTCCCGACAGGATGGCGTGGGTGCAGGAGGCGTAGATCTCCCCCGCCCCGAACTTGACCAGGGCGTTGACCGCCTCCGCCAGGGAGCCAGCCGTGGCGATCATGTCGTCCGGCACCAGCACCGTGCGGCCCTTGACCTCGCCGATCAGGTTCATGGCCTCCACTTCGCTGGGGCCCGTGCGGCGCTTGTCCACGATGGCCAGGTCGGCGTCCAGGCCCTTGGCGTAGGCCCGGGCCATCTTGATGCCGCCCACATCGGGCGAGACCACGGTGAGGTTCTTGAGCTTTTTCTTGCGGAAGTAGGAGGCGATGACCGGGAAGGCGTAAAGGTGGTCCACCGGGATGTCGAAGAAACCCTGGATTTGCTGGGCGTGAAGATCCATGGTCAGCACCCGGTCCGCGCCCGCCTCGGTGATGATGTTGGCCATGAGTTTGGCCGTGATGGGCACGCGGGGCTGGTCCTTGCGGTCCTGCCGGGCGTAACCATAGTAAGGAAGCACGGCCGTGATGCGCCGCGCGCTGGCCCTTCGGAAGGCGTCCAGGAGGATGAGCAATTCAATCACGTTGTCGTTGACCGGCGGGCAGGTGGGCTGGATGAGGAATATGTCGCGGCCCCGGACGTCCTCGTTGATCTTGACGCGGATCTCGCCCTCGGAAAAACGGCTGACCAGGATCTCGCCCAGGGGCACCTTGAGGGACTTCGCGATGTTCTTCGCCAATTCGGGATTGGCCGTCCCGCAGAAAACTTTCATTCCATTCGGCGCCGCAACCCTCGGGCTCATGACAACCCCTTAAAAATAAATTTTTGGGTGTTGAGTTAAGTACGCTTTCGATGAGGATTCCATCGGAAATTCACATCAATTTAACATCGGAGGATTAAAAATTCAGGATTATTTTTTCTTGAAGGGTTTGGCGGGGACACCCGCAACGACGGTCTTGGCCGGCACGTCCTTGGTCACCACCGCTCCCGCGCCGATGACGGCCCCCTTTCCGATCTGGACCGGCGCCACCAACGTGGAGTTGCTGCCCAGGAAGACCTTGTTCCCCACCCGACATTCGTGCTTGTTCCTCCCGTCGAAATTGGCGAAGACGCAGCCCGCGCCCACGTTGACGTCCCGGCCCAGCACCGCGTCCCCCACGTAGGAGAAATGCCCCACCTTGCTGCCCGCGCCGATGCGCGCGTGTTTTAACTCCGTATTGGTGCCCACATGCACGCCCCGGGCCAGGTCGCAGCCGCCCCGCACGTGGGCGAAGGGCCCGGCGTCGCAGCCCTCGGCCAGGCGGCTTTCCATAATCCGCGAAGCGCGCACCACCACGCCCCTCCCCAATTGGGAGGATTCGATGACGCTGCCCGACTCGATTCGGCAGTCCTCCCGGATGTCCGTCGTTCCCGACAACTTGACATTGCCCTCCACCACCGTATCCCTTCCGATGGAAACCTTCGGCCCCACCTCGACGGTTTTGGGATTCAGGAAGGTCACGCCGCCCCTTTGGCAGTCCTCCACCCGCCGCAGGTTCCAAAGCCGGTGGGCCTGGGCGAGTTGGTTGCGGTTGTTGACGCCCAAAACCTCGGTGCGGTCCGGCACCATCAAGGCGTGGACCTTCCCGCCCCGGGCAAGGATGGGGGGAATGACGCCTGTCAGGTAAAACTCCTCCCGGGCCTGGGCGACCTTCAGCCACACCAAGGCTTGGGCCAGGGCCTGGGCCTTGAAGCAGTAGACGCCCGCGTTGATCTCGTTGATCCGCCTCTCCTCCTCGCCGGCCTGGGTCTCTTCCACGATTTTTTCGACCTCGCCTTCCTTTCCCCGCACGATCCGCCCGTACCCGAAGGGCGAGTCCACGCGGGCCGTCAAAAGGGTGGCAGCGGCGCCTTGCAGCAGGTGGAACTGGCGCAGGGCCAGGACCGTTTGGGGGCGCACCAGGCAGGCGTCCGCGTAAAGCACGAGGAGGTTGCCTTTGAAGGATTTCAGCTGGGGCAGGATCTGCGCCACCGCATGTCCGGTCCCCATCCTCTTCTTTTGGAGGACGGGTACCGCCCTTTGGCCCAGGTAAGCGGAAACTTCCCGCGATTGGGCGCCGACCACGGCGTAAATCCTGGAGGGGGAAAGGGCCTCGGCGTTTTGGAGGGCATATTCGATCATGGGCTGGCCGGCCAGTGAATGGAGCACCTTGGGGGTTTTGGAATTCATTCGGGTGCTGTCGCCCGCCGCCAGGATGACCGCCACCAAGGGAATCGCCACGGAAGCCTCCGCAACTTGGATCGAAAGCAGGCCTATTTAACCACAGGGAACCCCTACAGGCAGGAAAAAAGCAAAGGCCTTCTTAGCCACAGATACAATGGGATACATGGGATAAAAATTCGGCCTTAAAAAACATTCTTTTCGTTTCAAGGCATCCCGTTGATCCCATGCATCTGTGGCTAATGGATTTTGTCCGTGGCTTGAAGCAGGTTCAACAGGTCGGGCACTGGCGGCCTGGGCTGGGCCGGGGTATTCCTCAGGAGGTAAAGCCCGTCCAGGCCGTGGAAGAAAAGCGGGTCGGTCCAATGCTGGATAAAGTCGTCCAACTTGCCTTCTTCCAACGGCGCAATGGCATCCAGGGGGTTTTGGGCCATGCGCCTCCCTTCCTCCCCGGAAACCGCCAAGGCGTCGATGCCCATTTCCCGTAGCCGCCTCCAAATGCCCGCGCCGTCCTTTTCCTCCCCGGCCATTTGCCCCAGGACCTGCACGTCGAACGCGCTGTTGGCGTAAAAGGGCCGGGGATAGTAAAGCCCCCTGGCGTCGCCCGCCACCAGCACCTGGGCGTCCGGGCTCAAAAGGTAGCCTGCGGCCTGGGCCAAAGTGTAATACGACGCCGTGGGGGGAACGGAAGCCAGGTATTCCTCCCGCGTTTCGGCCCCCAGGGCCATTTGGTGGGCCTGGTAGTAATTCACGTCCAACCGGGCCAGGGAAAGCAGGCTTAAAACCGAGAAAAGCGCAACGGCCCCGCCCCAAGCCGCGGTGGCCCCTTTCCAATCCGCGTCGCTTAAGACCATCCCCATGGCAACGAAGCACAAAAGAAAGGCCGGGAGCATCAACCGGATTTGGTAGGAAATGAGGAATCCCAGGACCAATAAAAGGGCGCTTAACATGAGGGACAGCCGGGTGAGGGGCCGCCGCTTGCCGCTCAGGAACAAAAAGGGAAGGAACCCCCAAAGCAGGGGGGCAACGGTCTTATCCAGTTCCCTGCCCAGCACCCGGCCGGCCCAGGCCTCCAACGAGAAGGGCCCGTTAAAGACGGCCTCGTGGTCGCCCATGAGCCCGTTCATGTTTTCAACCGGCAAGACCCTGCCGCCGAAAACGGTGGAAAGGTAGGGATAAACGGGATCGCCGGTGAAGCTGAAATTTTTCAAAAGCCAAGGCGCGGTGGAAAGCGCCATGAGGCCGGGGAGGAGCAACGCCATGGAAGGGGCCCGGCGAAGGATGCCCCTGCGAAAGGCGCAAATCACGGCCAAAATGCCGACGACCACCCCCGCGAGGGCGGTGTATTTGATCGTCAAGGCCGTTCCTCCCAAAAGCCCGGCGGCCACGGCCCAGGGCCCCGCCTCCGGCCCCGGGGCCCAACGCAGCAGGGCGTAAAAAAAGAGCGTGAGGAAAAAGGCCAGGACCGCGTCGTTTTGGGTGGTCCACACCGTGGCCGACACCAGCGGAAGGGTCAGCGTCATGGCCCAAACCAGCAGTCCCCTCTCGATCCCCGCTTCCTTGGCCGCCCATCCCGCCGTGGCGAGGCCGCAAAGCCCGGCGCAAAAGGCGTTCAACATCTTGGCCGTTTCGCTCCCCGCGAAGAAAAAGCCGTTGAGAAAGTAAAGTTCCCCCCCGAAAGGGTAATAGGAGTAAAGGTTGGTGTAAAAATCCGCGATGCCGTGGTGGAACTTCCAAAATTGGAGCGTGGAAAGGTGGTAAACCAGGGCGTCGTAATAAACGTCCGGGGTCATTCCCTGCAGGAGGTCCAAGGCCAACCCCATCGCGCCCAAGAATCCCAGGAAAAGAAAGGTCTTGCCGGGCATGGGCAGGCGGGGGAATTTCTGGATCCTCAGGAAGTTCCGGGAAAAATCCCAAAGGGCCCAGCCCAATGAAGCCATCCCGGTCCCCCATAGAAGGGGGTCCCGCCAAAGCCCGTTGAGGCCCAGCCCCAGCCAAAAGCTGTCGGCGGCCATGATCCCCAAGGCCATCTCCAGGCAAAACCGCAGGGCGGTTTGGGTTTCCCCCAACCCCATCCAGCCATGGAGCCTCCGGCCCGTGCGCCAAAGCGTGAAAGACACGGCCAGGGCGCAGGAGAGGTTTTTAAGGAAATCCAGCCAGTTTTCCGCCAGTTTGTGGAAATCGGCCAGGGAAAGGGCCGCCCGAAGGCTGAAAAGGAAGGCAAAATCGGAGATGGATTTTAAGGAAAAGTAATGGGCAAAGACCAAAACCATCCAGGCCGGGAGCGCCGCCCAAAGAATCCTGTTTTCCAAAGGCGTTTTGGGGAAGCCGTTCATGGTCCAATTATGCCCTCATTGGGCAAAGGCCTCCAACACTTCGTGGAAAATCTTGAAGCTGTTGTCGGCGAGGGCCCCGTCCTTGTAATTGCCCGCGGTCAGCACGCAAACCAGGTTGAAGGCGGGTACGATGAAGATATGCTGGCCGCCCACGCCCCAGGCGTCCCAAACCCTGACCTTCTTTCCGAGTCCAAACTCGTCCCTCTCCCACCACAGGTAACCGTAATCGGCCTTGTTGCCGGTTTGGTCGGACCGAACGCGGGGGACGGTGCACTCCTCGATCCAAGTCTTGGGAACCACTGTCTTTCCATTCCACGCGCCCTCATTCAAGACCAAGAGCCCGATCTTGGCCATGTCGCGCGGCTTGAGGGCGAGGCCGAAAGCCGGGGAGCGGATTCCCCCCGGGCCCTCCCACCAATCGGGCGGCTTAATCCCCAAGGGGTCGAAAAGGAATTTCTGGGCGTATGGCACCAGGCCCAGGCCGCTTTGCCTTTCCAGCACGACCCCGAGCGGGGTCAGGCAGGCGCCGCAGTAGGCGAAATGGGTGCCGGGCTGGTTTTGAAGGGGCAGGGAAAGGGAAAAGTCCAGCCAGTCCGGTGAAGAGACCATCTTCCAGGAACAGGAGCCGGAATCCTTGAAATCGTCGCAGCCCAGCCCCGAGGTCATGGTGAGGAGGGACCCCAAAGTGATGGAATCCTTGGCCGGATCCCAACCCGGCCGGGAACGGTAATCCTCGAAATAATTGAAAAGCCTACGGCTGGGCTGGACCCAACCCTGTCCCTCCCCGATGCCGAAGAGAAGCGAAAAAACGCACTTGGTCACGGACATGACGGGGTGGGGGTCGTCCGGGCCGTAACCGTAAAAATACTCGTCCAAGACCAGCTTGCCGTCTTGGACGACCAGCAGGCTGTGGATATAGGGGAACCTTCCCCGCAGGATGCCCTGGACGACACCCTCGATTTGGGGAAGGTCGGCGTGGGAATGCCTCAGGTCCCCCGCCGCCCAGCCGTCGGACAGGGGCGGGGGAGGGGCGTAATGATACCGGGTTTGTTCCCCCCCGTCGGGCAAAAGCCTCGGGTGGAGGTAATCCTCCCCCGGGCGGAGGGTGACCGGATAGCTTTGGTTTTCCCCCACCAGGCTTTGTTGGGAATCCTGGCCGGCGCCTTGGCGGAAAATACCGGTCAGAGTTTTTCCGTCCCCGGAGGGGGAAAGCTCCAGCTCCGCCCCGCCCTCGGTTTGGGCCCGGAGTTGACCGCCTTTGCGCAGGATCGTCATAGGCTCGCCGTGGATGCCGTCGTCGATGTTGTGGTACTCCCCTTGGTCCTCCCCCAGCATGAAGGCCACCCGGAATTGGTGGGTGCCCGAACCCATCACCCCCTCCCAGCTGCCTTGGGGAATTTGGGCCGGAGCGTTGACGGTCCAGGAAAAGAGGAAAGAAGCCGCCAAGACCGTCCGGACCGGGAAATGGGGGGTGAGCCTCATGGCTAAAAACCGCAATTCAGGCCCAGCAAAAGCGGGCCGTTTTGAAGGATGGCCACTTGGGGGTTGAACTCCAAGGCCGACTCCTTTTTTCCCTCGATCAAGCGGTTATATCGCTGCACCGCGTTGTATTTGCGCCCCTCGGCGTTGGCGTCGAATAGCATGCCGACGCCCCAAAGGGCATTCGCGACCAGCCCTCCCGTTGCGATCCGGTCGAGCCACCCGATATTCAAAAAGGTAGTCGGTTTAAAAAAAAGGGCCACATCCGCGCCCACGGCGGCCCCGGTGACGTAAAACATCCAGGCGGTGAAATGGGCTTCCTCCGCCTCCCGGATCCAATCCGAGGCTTCCTCGTCCCGAAGGGCGTAGATGAGGCCCTTGAAGTCCTTATAGCGGCGGAGGGGTTGGCCTCCCACCGTATAGGTCATTCCGCTGCCCAAAAGGCCGAAAAGGCCCAGGTCCATCCTGCTTTCAATGGGAGTGTCGCTTGGGAAAGGAACCGAATGGGAGTCCGGGTCCGCGAAGGCCATGCCCCAGCACCCGATCACGGCGAGGAAAACCCATGGGAACCGCGGCAAGGGGACATTCATGGCGCTTATTTAAATCGAAAAACCGGTAAAGCGCCAGCCTTCATAAATCCATCTTTTACCTCCAGGCCCTTCGACCGGGCGCTTACAAATTAAAAAAGTTCCTGTCTTATTCGTGGGATTTTCTCTAAAATCCCTTAACCCGGACCAACCGGAACCCATTTTGGGAATATCCTTAACAAGTGGCTGGCGTCATCAGGGTCATAAGGCCCGATCCTTGGGGTCGGGGAATTTCGGTTTTTGTGAAAAAAATTTCACGGATAAAGGACTATTACTACCCGGATGATCCGGTGGAGGTTACCCCCATGCCCGACAAAGCGAAAATCACCCTGGACGGAAAAACCTACGAATACCCCGTGATTGTGGGCACCGAGGGCGAAAAGGCCATCGACATCTCCGCCCTGCGCGCCGAGACCGGCTACATCACCCTGGACAACGGCTACGGCAACACGGGCTCCTGCCAGAGCGCCATCACCTTCATCGACGGGGACAAGGGCATCCTGCGCTACCGCGGCATCCCCATCGAGGAACTGGCCGAGAAGTCCTTTTTCATCGAGACCGCCTACCTGCTCATGTACGGCGAGTTGCCCAACTCGCAGGACTTCGATACCTTTTCCGAGCGCCTGAACAAGTCCTCCCTGATCCACGAGGAAATGATGAACATTTTCGCGGGCTACCCCAAGGGCGCCCACCCCATGGCCGTGCTGACTTCCGTGGTGGCTTCCCTGGCGGCCTTCTACCCGGTCAAGGACAACCTGGACCCGGCGGACGAGGAGGTCATCATCGCCAACCTGATGTCGCAGATCCGCACCATCGCGGCGGTCTCCTATAAGAAGTCCATCGGCGAACCCGTGGTCTATCCCTCCAACAAGCTCAAGTTCGTGGAGAATTTCCTCAACATGATGTTCGCCTCGCCGGTCAAGGACTACCAGCTGGACCCGGACGTGGTGAAGGCCCTCGACATGTTCTTCCTGCTCTCCGCCGACCACGAGCAGAACTGCTCCACCTCCACGGTCCGCATGGCCGGCTCCAGCCTGGCCAACATTTACGCCGTCATCGGGGCCGGCATCAGCGCGCTCTGGGGCAAGCTGCACGGCGGGGCCAACCAGGAGGTCATCGAGATGCTGGAGCAGATCCGGGACACCCGGACCTCCCCGGCCGCCTTCGTGGACGCCATCAAGAACAACAAGGGCAAGCTCATGGGCTTCGGCCACCGGGTCTACAAGAACTTCGACCCCCGCGCCAAGATCATCAAGGGGCTCTGCCATTCGCTCCTGAAGAAGCCCGGGCTCAACGACCCCATGTTCGACATCGCCTTGAAGCTGGAGGAAATCGCCCTCAAGGACGACTATTTCCTCAGCCGCAAGCTCTACCCCAACGTGGACTTTTACTCCGGGCTCATCCTCAAGGCCGCGGGCTTTCCCGTGAACATGTTCACGGTCTTGTTCGCCATCGGCCGGGTTCCCGGCTGGCTGGCCCACTGGCGGGAGATGCGCCACGACAAGAACACCCGCATCAACCGCCCCCGGCAAGTGTACCAGGGCCCCACCCAAAGGGCCTATGTTCCCATCGAAAAAAGGAAATAGCTTCAAGGAGGTCGGTGATGGCCTGGTACGTTTATCTGGCTTATTTCTTCGGCGGGGCCTTCCTGGGCAATTTCGTCCCGCACTTCGTCAGCGGCGTCATGGGCCGCAAATTCCCCTCTCCCTTCGCCAAGCCGCCGGGCAGGGGGTTGTCCTCCCCCCTGGTGAACGTGCTTTGGGGTGCCTTCAACCTGGGAGTAGCCTATCTCTTGATTTTCCGGGTGGGCGGTTTCGACCTCCACCGCCTGCGGCATGTGGGGTTGGTGGGCCTGGGCCTGCTGTTCATCGGTGCCATGTTGGCCAAGTCCTTTGAAAAAGTCGAACTGAACCGCTGACCGCACGGCGGGAATAAGTTTCAGCGGATTATTGAAGGAATTCCCGTGCCACGGCCGCGGACTCCGGCGGGAAAAAGACAAGGATGGCCGTGCCGACGGCCAGGGCGGCTCCCGCGAAGGTCATGAACCCGTCCACCCAGCTCCCTCCCCGCCGCTCCCACCTGGGTTTGGAGACCAGTCCCAGCAAAAACCCGGCCGCGAACCCGGAAATATGCGCGGCGTTGTCGGCCCGGACCAAAAAGCCGAACACCACCGTGTACAGGGCCCACTGGACCATGAGATTGCGGATTTGCCTGCCCGTGGAAGTGCCGTCCCTCTGGCCCCATCCCGCGGCCAGTCCCATGATGCCCATCAAGGCGCCCGAGGCCCCGATCCCCACCCCGTAAAGCCCCCAAGCCTCGCTTCCCAAACCCGCCACGATGCCCGTTACCATGAAATAAAACAGCATCCGGCCCCGGCCGAAGACCTCCTCGATGTGGGGCCCGATCTGCTGCAGGGCGATCAGGTTGAAGACGATGTGCATCAAGTTGGCGTGCAGGAAGATATAAGTGGAGACCCGCCACCACTCCCCCGCGCCCAGCGCTGGAGCCCAATTGGCCCCGAACCGGGCCAGGACCTGCGGGCTCATCGAGAGAAGGTTTCCCCCCTGGGCCAGGCCGGTTCGAAAATAAGCCGCCACGATCACGGCCGTCAGGAAGGAGGTGGAGGAGCCGAAACGGGGCGCCACCAGCCCCAGTCGTCCGAGGATCTCCCAAAACCGTGGGGAAAGTGGCTTTCCGCAGTTGGCGCAGGTCCTTTGGCCGCGGTCCTGCACCGTGCCGCAATGGGGACAGATTTTATGTTGGTACTGGATGTGCTGGAGGGTGGTTTGGGTCTGGCGCCGGGTCGTTTTCCAGGAATCCCGCCAGGCCATGAGCTTCCAGCGCACCCGGACGGCGTTGAGTCCCAGGGCCCCCGCCAGCCGGGAAACCCGCTCGATCCAGTCCCCGGGGTCCTTGTTTTCCGGTTCACTCATAGGGCGTAAGTTATCTCCAACTTTCCACTTTTAAACCTTCCACGCGGTTGAATTCGCGCAGGTTGTGGGTGACCAGTGTGGCCGATAAAGACAGCGCATGGGCCGCGATGAGGGTATCCAGTGGACCTATCGAAAGTCCCTTTTTTTCCAACTGCGCCCGGATCCGGCCATAAACCGCCGCCGCCCGGTCGTCAAAGGAGGGAAGTTCCAAGGGGGCGCAAAACTCGGCCAGGGCGATCCGATTGCGGGCCGGATCATGGCTTCTCGAAACGCCGTATTGCAATTCACCCAGGGTAACCGTGGAAATTCCAACCGTCCCAATACGGCACCGCTTGAGCCTTTCCAGGATGCGGTCCGTTTTTTTCCGGATCAACTCGATGCAGGTATCGGTGTCCAAAAAGTATCGGATCACAGGACTTTTCGTTTGTCGGCCTTCAAGGGGCGCCGCAATTGGGCGCCGAAATCGCCGGTAAAGCGGTCCAAGGCCTTTTCCAGCAGGCCCCACCCCTTGTGGCGGGGAAACAAAACGACCATTTCATCCACTTTCCCGACGGCAACCTCGTCGGAATCGAAGCGGAACTCCTTGGGCATGCGCACGGCCTGGCTTCGGCCGGTTTGAAACACCTTGGCGGTATTCATGGGAAACCTCCGTGATATATATCATGTTATATACCACGAAAAACGGCGGGTCAAGCCGGGAAAAACGGCCCTCCTTGGGGCCGATGCCGGGATGGTTCCTAAGGTGTGGGCGTCGGCGGGGGGACCCGGTCGCCGGGCCCGCCGGGCGTGGCCGTGGGCTTGGCGCCGGGCCGGCCGCAGCCCGTGTTGACCTGCACGGAAAAGGAATTGCTGGTGAAGGGCGCCCCGCCGGTCCTCAGCTCGTTCCCCGCCTCCACGGCCGCCAGGTACCATTCCGGCTCCAGGTAGTTGCGGGCGAGGCTGTCCTTGATGAAGGCCATCACGTCCAAGGCGCTCACCCAGTCCACTGTCTTGTCCGCCAGGTAGGCGATGTAGTTCCAGCCGATATTGCCCTCCCAAAGGGTCCAGCTCATGCCGTCGATCGTGACTTGGTCGATTTTGTGGCCCGCGGGCGGCACGTCCCCCATGTAGTCCAGCCAGATCATCATTTCGGCCCCGCCGCCAAAGCCTTGGGCGGTGGAAAGGCCCCGGCTGAACCAAATGTCGTAGGCCGCGTCCCAGCTTCCGGTTTTGGCGGGCGAAAAGCTCCAACTGGTGGTGACGCACTTGAGTTCGCCCAGGGGCATGGGCAGCACCGTGCCTGGGCTGTTGGAGCCGAAATGGGAGCCGTAGAAGATGAAGGGGTAACTGGCCACGTTGGGCGCGCAGGTGAAATCCGCCTGGGTCACCGAGAAGGCCCCGGTTTGGTCGTCGATGGAAAGGCATTGCTGGCCCGGGCATCGGCCCGGGTTCCAGTAGTTGGTCCCCACCACGTAGGACCCGACGGTCACCATCTCGTTGGACGCGCAGGTTTCGACGGTTCCGGC
>JASHQZ010000279.1 GCA_030038835.1 candidate division FCPU426 bacterium | reverse complement strand
GGAGAGCCCAGCGAAAAATTCAAGACCTTGGCGCCCATGGATACGGCGAAATTCGTGCCAGCCACGATGCTGTCCGTGGTGCCGCTGCCGGTGCAGTCCAAGACTTTCACGGCCAATAAAATGCAACTCGGGGTGATTCCTGCGAAACCTGATGTAGAGTCTTGACAGGGGGTCAAGGTTGAGCCGCCATTATTGACGGAGTTCCAGTTGGCCCCGATGATCCCGGCCACGTAGGTTCCATGGGCGAAATCGTCCATGCTGTAAGTGCAGCCTCCAGAGGAGTCCGTGTAGGAAGGACCGTTATAAGCGCAAGGATTACAGGTGGGAAAACTTCCTGAACATGAAGTACAGGACGAGTCTTGTTCCTGGACTGCTCCAATGGCGTTGTAACCGATCAAAGGTACGTTTCTAAGGTCGGGGTTGTAGCGGGAAATGCCAGTATCCAGCACCGCTACCGTGACCGGTGCGCTTCCCACCAGTGGGCAGGAAGTCCAACCGTTGAAAAGCGTCACTGCGTTGTTCATTTGGATTTTCAGGAAGGGCCAGCCCTGGGCTGCGGTATAGCCGGCCACGCTGTCCGTGGGCAGCGTGCAGGTCACTCCCAAGGCGTAATACCGGTAGTTCGGCTGGGCGTATTGGACCAAAGCGCTGCCCTTCATTTGTTCCACCGCGGTGGGGACGTCCAAACCCTGCCTTAACTTCACTTTAACGAGCGTCGGATGGTTCAAAGGCAAGGTCGTGCCGATCGCGGCAAGGGTCTTGGCCTTGTCTTGGGAAGCCACGCCGTCGTTAAACCGGACCAGGATTTCACCCGGGACATAGGGTTGCTTACCCGCCAGGCTTGCGACCTTGACCTTGGCTCCCGCCGGGGCGCACAGGCAGTAGGCCGCCAAGGCGAGGAGTAAGAAAACTTTTTTACGGAACATACGCGAACCCTTTCAAGGATACGAGCGGGCTAAAGATTACACTAAATCCAGGATTTTTTCCGCAAGACGGCTTTTTAAATCTTTTTTAAACCGAATGGGCCTTTTGTGTTTCAGGCTGAAGACCAACAGTTCATTGAGGTCCGAATCGAAGCCTCTGCCGCCCTTCCCCACCCGGTTCGCCACCAACAAGTCGCAGGGTTTCCTTTTCCATTTGGCCAGCGCGTTCTCCTCCAGCCGGTCCGTTTCCGCCGCGAACCCCACGACGGTTTGGAGGGTCTTTTTCCGCCGCAACACGTCGGCCAATATATCGGGATTCTTTTCCAACCGCAGGGTAACTCCCCCTTTGCGTTTCTTGATCTTGATGGGCGACGCTTGGGTTATCCGGTAGTCCGACACCGCCGCCGCCATGACCACCACATCCGAGGCGGAAAGGCGTCTCAGGACCTCCCTGTGCATTTCATCCGCCGTTTCAACTTGGACCAGCCGGGCGACGGGGGGAGGGATCAGCCGGGTCGGGCCCGTGACCAAGGTCACTTCCGCGCCCCGGTTCAAGGCGGCTTGCGCCAGGGCATAACCCATTTTTCCGCTGGAACGGTTGGTGATCATCCGCACCGGGTCAATGGGTTCCTGGGTGGGGCCGGCGGTGACCAAAACCTTCCTTCCCCTCCATTGCCCGCGGTGGTTGAGATAGCTCTGCGCTTGGAAGGCGATTTCCGAGGGTTCCGCGAACCGGCCATCCCCAACTTCCCCGCAGGCCAGGTGGCCGCTATAGGGCCCTAAAAAACGCAGGCCCCTTTTCCCGAGGATTTCCCGGTTTTGGACCACCGCCGGATGGTTCCACATTTTGACGTTCATGGCGGGCGCCACCCAAAGGGGGCATGTGGCATAGAGGCAGAGTGTTGAAAGAAGATCGTCGGCCAGCCCCAAGGCCAGCTTGGCCAGGAAGTCGGCTGAGGCTGGCGCGACCAGGACCAAATCCGCGGACTTGGCGTATTCAATATGAGGAACGACGGCCAGGGGATGGCTTCCGCCCGGGGTTCCGGGTGGAATGGGCGTGGCCCCCTCAAAAAGGCTGGTCCATACGGGGAAACCGGAAGCTTTGGCCAGGGCCTTTTCCGGCACAAGGCGCGAACCGGCATGGGTCAGGACCGGTCTGACCTCGGCGAACGGTTTTAGTTTTTGGGTGAGTTCGACGGCTTTATAGGCGGCGATGCTGCCCGTAACACCCAATAAAACGCGGGGTTTTTGAGGGGAGGGTTTGCTCATGAGGGCCTCTTCGGAGTAGCAACGGAAAGCGACCCATAGTTTTGAGTCCTGCCCGCATTAACATTATCAAAAATCGGGCTTTGCCCGATGTTGGCAATGAGGGCAACCCAGTTTTCATTTCAGGGCCGAAGGCCCTCTTAATCATCGATAAACTGGGTGAGTTCTAAGTTTTGAGTTAATGAAATTTTTTTCAGCCGACTTTCGGCTGAAAAATATCCACAACTCAAAACTCAACACTCAAAACTCATAACTTAAATGGTTCTATTGGATTATTCTTCGTCTTTTTTCTTCTTTTTGGGGGGAACAGGATGGTTGGTATAGGTTACTTTGCCTTCGACGAACTCGTTTAAAGCCTGGAGAATGACCTTTTCCGTGTCCACGGTCAGGTTGTGTTTCTCAGCGCGTTCCAAAAGCTGCCGGGCCCGTTTGGAAACGGCCAAAACGGACATATAACGGTTTTCCATCGATTC
>JASHQZ010000278.1 GCA_030038835.1 candidate division FCPU426 bacterium | reverse complement strand
CCCGGCCCCGCCCGTCCAGGAAAGTGTCAGGCTGGTGATCGTCACCGATCCGTTACTGGGGTTCGTCAACTGGATTTGACCCACCGTCACCCCGGCCGCCCCCTGGATTTGGGTGGTATTGGGCGGCGGGTTGCTCCCCGCCGAAAGCGTGACCGTCACCTGCGTTGGCGTAGAGGTGGGCGCGGCCGTGGCCGTGGAGGTGGCCGTCAAGGTGTTCGTGAAGGTGGACGTCGTGGTGGAAGTGGCTGTGGAGCTCTCGGTGAGCGTGGGCGTGAAACTGTCCGTCGCCGTTTGCGTGGCCGTGAGTGAAGGCGTCGACGTCGCGGTATTTGTCAACGTGGAGGTCGCGGTTGAGGTTGGCGTCGCGGTAGAGGTTTCGGTGGGGGTACCGGTAGGCGTCAAGCTGGGCGTCTCGGTATCCGTGGGAATGGTCCCGGTGGCGGTGGGGGTCGGCGTGCCGGTATTGGCCGCGGTGAAGGTTGGCGTGGAAGTAGAAGTTCGGCTCGACGTGTTGGTGGGTGTCTCTGTCGGCGTCGAGGTGGCGGTGTTCCCCTCCGTGTTCGTGGGGCTATTAGAGGGAGTGGCACTAGGCGTCTTGGAAGCAGTGGAGGTGGCCGTCAACGTCTCCGTGGCCGTCGCGGTCTGCGTGGCGGTAGAAGTGGGGGTCCCCGTATTGACCAGGGTGTTGGCAGTCGTTGCCGTCGGCGTCGAGGTGGCGGTGTTCCCTTCCGTATTGGTGGGGCTGTTGGTGGTGGTGGCCGTCGAAGTCTTGGAAGCGGTGGAGGTGGCAGTCAAGGTCAGCGTGAGGGTTGGGGTAGAAGTGGGCGTCCCCGTATTGACCAGGGTATTGGTGGCCGTCGCCGTGGGCGTCGAGGTGGCGGTATTGGCGGTCGTGGAAGTCGGGGTATTGGAGGCGGTGACGGTCGCGGTGGAAGTCGGGGTCCTCGTGGCCGTCGGGGTGGCGCTTTCCGTAGGCGTGGAGCTGGCCGTAGGGGTTTCAGAGTTAGTGGCGGTGGAAGTCACGGTGGAGGTATCGGTCAGGGTGGTGGTATTGGTGGGAGTATTGGTAGGAGTAAGGGTCGCGGTTTTAGTGGTGGTAAAAGTAGGGGTAGCCGTGGCGGTATTGGTCACCGTCGACGTGCTCGTGGACGTTGGTGTGTTCGTGGGGCAGGTCCCGTAAAATCCGATATTGTCGAAATAGACCGTCGCCGATTCGCTCGCCACCGGGGCCTCCCATTCAAACAGGATTTCCCCGATATCCGTTAAGTTGGAAAAAGTATAGTTAGTCCCATTGGCCGACCAGGTCGTCGCCGGGAAGTCCGAAACGGGAATATCAATCTGGTTCCAGCTGCCCGATCCAGTGATGACGAAGGTCACGGGATAGGACATGGAAACCCCTCCGTCGTAATCCCCAAGTTCCACAATCCATGTCATGGGCGAAGCGGAAGCAGTGGTGTTCTCCACCTCAAACTGGAGGGTGGTGTAATTGGACAAGTTGACCAGCGGCTGGTAATTCCCGGTGGGATTTGCTGAGTAATCGGCCCAGTTGTAGTAAAACTCGGCCCAATTGTCGCCGGAGGTGTCGGGTAGCGTGGCCTGAAAATCAAAACCGTTCGTGTCCCCGGTATAGGCTGCGGTAGAATTTTCAGCCAGGCTGGCCGTCCCCCCCGACCCAACGTAAGTCGCCCCATTGGCCAAGGCATGGGGTGAGGAACCGTCATAATACATCGTTTCGCAGCCAGGGATGGAAGTAGGAGTTCCTGTCGGCGTCATCGTATAGGTATGGGTAAAGGTCGCCGTGGGGGACCCGATCGTCGGCGTCACAGTCGGCGTATCCGTGGGCCCCGTCTGGCAGGGAGTGAACTGGGCGTCCTCCGTGGGAGTCCCCGGAGGCGCGGAAATGACGGGGGAATATTCCTGGCCGCTGGAGACCGTGACCGTTATAGGGCCGGTGTTGGGTTCATAACTGGTCAGCACACAGGTCAAATTTCCCGTATATCCGCCGGTCCCGCCCCAGAAGTTCGGGACCGATCCTTGGTCCCGGCTTTCCGTGGTACCGTTGACCGACACTGATTCGATGGGGAAAACTTCATCCATGAACATCAGGGGGCTGTAAGTGGAATCCGAGCTATTCTGCCATTCATACGCGATCTTGCCTTGAGCATTATCGAAGGTTACGGAGGCATCCCCGGTCAAGGGGCATTGCACGAAATGCCAGGTCACGGTGGAGTTGGTCAAATTATTTACGGCAGTGTTGGCCTGGAAATTCGTTCCGCAAGTCGGGCTTCCACAACTTAACGTGTGATAGGCATCCTCGGCCATGTCCAAGTGATAGGAACCCACCCAGCAGTTATCTATGTTGTTCCCGCCTGGAGGGCACTCATCCACGATCATGACCGTGACCGAATAACCCCCGCTGCTGTTGTACAAAGCCGCGCAAGCACCGCAAGGATAACCCCCGTCATCTCCCCCATTCCCGTTGTTATTGGCCACCCCCGCCGTATCGCCGAAGGAGGCGCCGTCGATGGCGGCATAATAGTTTGGGTCATAAGTACCGGTTGGATAACCACAAGCGGTTTCGGAGGGGGCGGTGTAATAGGTAGGCTGGTTTTCTTCGTAGGTAATGGCGGCGTCGCTGGGGCACCACTGGGGGGTCGCCATCAGGGTGGGGATGGCAACGTAATTATTGTAACTGTATTCGGCCGAGAAAGACGCGGAAGCCGCAAATCCGCAAATCAACAACACCAAAACCGAAGACATCAGCCTCCGGAAAGGATAATAAAAGGTTCCTCGATGAAACATGGTACCGGGGATTGAAAGAAGCGCGGTTATCACAAACATTTTCAAAGCTTCCTTGTTTAGAGTTAGAGAAAAACCAGGTGAACCCTTGGGGAATGCTCCATCAAAGCCCTTTCATATCATCCAACTTGAGCAATTTCCATTCCTAAAATGCCATAAGGATTTAACGGTAAATACTAAATAAGGTTTTCGTTCAATATGGCAAAACACTTAAACAATCCCAAAAAGAACGGTTATTTAACAAAAAACGTGCGTTTTTTAACAGTCTTAATGCGCCAAGGGCTGCCGCTCCGATACCCGAAACGCCTTGAGGAGACCTTCTTTCCAGTGGCGCCCCCCAAATGATGGAGCCGCTCTTGGGGCTGCGGTTTTCGGCGGACCCTACCGGTTTTCAGCCGGAACGAATTGAATTCCCACAAAGTCTTTTACTTCCTATTTCACAACTTGTATTTTGGAATCCGAAAGCCCCATTTTACTCACGGAATCTTCGCCTTGCAAATGGACTCCTCATCGAAAAGAATTTTTTCAATCGTCCTTCCCTTGTTTTTTCTTGCGCTCCTATTCGAGGGGTGCAAACCATCCGCGCCTCCTCCAAGACCGCAGGCCCTTGGAATAGGCGATAAATTACTCGACTTTTCCTTGATGGACGAAAATGGTCAAATATTCAAGTTCTCGAGCTTGAACCCCAACGAGTATTTAGTGATCGTCTTATACCGCGGGTCCTATTGCAACGCCTGCCAGGCCATGTTGTTCGACATGAAAAATAATTTTTCTTCGCTGGCCTCACTAAACGCAACGCTTGTGGCGGTAAGTACCGACACCCTTCAAGACTCCTACGACTTTAACAATCAATGGCGGTTCCCCTTCCCTCTTCTCTCAGACTCCAAACTCACCCTGATTGACGCGTTTGGGGCCAGGCATCCCAATGGCCATGGGATTTACGATATCGCCCACCCCGCCATTATCATCATCGATCCCCAAAAAATAATCCGGTACAAAAAGATCGGTCAAAACCCCGATGAACTTCCGGACGCCCACGAAATATGCTCTATGATCCAAAAATTTGAAAGCGGAAAGTAAGGCTCATCCATCGGCGGAATGACCTTTTAATGGGGGTTGCCGAGGTCCCCATCGCCCCCCATCTCTTTTGCCGCTTCCGTATCGGAAGCAGCTTCCAAGGAAGCGGTTGAGGCCTCAACGTTCTTAAGCCTTTTTTCAATGGTCCGGGTTTTTTTGGCGGCGTCGTCAATGGTGTTGCTGGCCTCCTGAAGTTTTTTCTGGGTTTTTTCCAATATCCCGGCGAAAAGGCCGAATTCCTTTTTGACCATGCCCAGTAAATTCCAAACTTCGCCGCTGCGCTTCTCAATGGCCAAGGTTCGGAAACCCACTTGGAGGCTGTTTAAGATGGCGGCCAAGGTGGTGGGGCCGGTGATGACGATCCGGTAATCCCTCTGAAGCGAATCCAGGAGGCCGGGGTGGCGGAGCGCTTCCGCGTACAGCCCCTCCGTCGGCAGGAACAAAATGCCGAAGTCCGTGGTGTGGGGGGGATCTAGGTATTTTTCCTTGATGTTGCGCGCCTCCAGCTTGATACGGCTCACCAGGCTTTTCGAGGACTCCGCAGCCGCCGCGGCATCGCCTTTTTCCACCGCGTCCACCAGCCGCTGGTAATCCTCCTGGGGAAATTTGGCGTCAACAGGCAGCCAGACGTCGGAGTCCTTACCGGGCTCGCGGCCCGGCAGGCGGATGGCGAATTCCACCCGGTCATTGCTGCCTTCCCGCGTGGCGATGTTTTTCACGTATTGGTCCGGGGAAAGGATTTGCTGCAAAAGCCCCTCCAACTGGACCTCGCCCCAAGTACCCCGGGTTTTCACGTTGGTGAGGGTCCGCTGCAGGGCCCCTACGTCCGCCGCCAAGGATTGCATCTCTCCCAGGCCTTGGTGTACCTGCTCCAGCCTCTCGCTCACCAAGCGGAAGGAATCATTCAACCGCTTTTCCAACGTGGCCTGCAATTTTTCATCTACCACCTGCCGCATTTGGTCCAACTTGATGGAATTTTCCTCCCTTAACCCTTTTAATTGTTGTTCCAGGGCTTGGCGGATGGAATCCAGTTTTTGCTCATTTAATTGGGTCAAGGCAAGGAGTTGGCGCCCCAGTTCCTCGCGTGCGGCTCTCTCGTTGGTGTTGGACTCCTCACGGTTCCGCCCCATCTCATCCCTAAGGGTTTTCTCAAGCCTTTCCTGTCCACGGGTTAAGGCGTCCAGGTGTTTGTCCAATGCTCCGCCTTTGTCGGACCCGCCGTTTCTTAAGGTCAACAGAAGCGTCCCAACACCCGTTCCCAGCACCAAGATAGTCAAGATCAATTCCAGGGACATTCCATTTCCTCTCGAAGAATCTGACAACCCAAATTCTCAACCCGTGGCACGCATCGTTATAGTGCCCTTCTGGTCCGCGCGCAATGGCCCGCGACGGCCGGGTCAAATCGGGGTTTTTTCCCTTTATTACTTTCTTGTTGTCGTTAAAATGCTCTGATTCACCGGAAGGAGCCGCAAAGCCATGCCGTTAATTGATCCCTTCAAGCGTTACCAACCCATTCCCCTTTCCAGGAAAAGGCGTACGCGGCTCCCTTCCTTCCGGACGGTCCTTGTTTTTATCGTTTTGTTCTGCGGGCTCGTGGTTTTCAAGACCTCCCTCTTAAACCAGTATAACTACCTCGTGGGCCTAAAATACTGGAGAAGCGGCAACCTGGAACTGGCCAAAATGGAGTTCAATAAGGTCCTAGCCCGCACCCCCGGCGACCCCAAGGCCGTGGACGGGCTGGGCCTGGTGGAAATGAAGGCTGGCGACCTGGAAAAGGCCAAGGAACTCTACGACCAGGCAATGAAAATGGGCCTGACTTACAGCCGCAAGTTCAACCATCTCAAGACGGGCCAAACCTTCATCGACGACGGCAAATACAACGTCGCGGAGTTGGAGCTCCAGCACGCCTTGGAGCTGCAGCCCAACAACCCGGACATTTACGTGGCCCTGGGGACCGTGGAGCGGGCCTTGGGCCAGGTCAGCAAGGGCGAGAAATATTATGAAGCCGCCCTCAATTACGACCCCAAGAACAAGAAAATGCAGGTTTTGCTGGAACAAGCCCGGGAGGAGAAGGATCGGGGCTCGATTTACTATATCTTCGACCGCAACGGCGTGCCCCTGGCCCTCCAATGGGCGAAAAACGGCGAGCGGGGTTATCCCATGGGCAAGGAATTCGCCCATTTGATCGGCTACACCGACCAAAACGCGACCAATAACCGGGGAAGCATGGGCCTGGAGAAGGTCTATCAGCAGTATTTCCCCGGCAACAAACTTTACCTCACCATCGACAGCCGTATCCAAAAGGTCATTTCCAAGGCCCTGGGTTGGGAGAAGGGCTCCATCGTGGTCTTGAACCCGCGCACGGGCGAGATCCTGGGCTGCGTTTCCCAGCCCACCTTCACGCCCGAAAAGGTCCACGACGAATGGTGGAACTACATCGACAACAAGAATACCCCCCTGAAAAACCGCGCCTTTGAGGGCCTTTACGAACCCGGCTCCATCATCAAGATCATTTCTTCGGCTGCGGCCGTGGAAAAAAACATCAACTTAAGCTCCGTTTTCCCTTTCTT